>JAKFUQ010000064.1 GCA_021732645.1 Rhizobacter sp.
CAACGACGGGCTGCGCACCTACTACTTCGCGTTCGCCGCAGTGAGCTGGTTCGTCTCACCGCTGTTGTTCGTCATTGCCACGCTGGGCGTGGTCTACATCCTCTACCAGCGCGAGTTTCACTCCGAGGTGCTGGCGGTGCTGAACGCCTGAGGCGCTGCGGCGGCATCGGTGGTGGCGGGCTGCAAATCACTGCCGACTTCGCGCCGCGCATCGAAGACGAAGCAGAGCCCGTCGAAATGCGCGCCGCCAGTTTCCTCGAAGTATTTGAGGATGCCGCCGTCGAGCTGCATCACGCGCTCGATGCCGGCATCGGCCATGAACAGCGCCGCCTTCTCGCAGCGGATGCCGCCGGTGCAATAGCTCACCACCGTCTTGCCGCGCAACGCGTCGCGGTGTTCGAGGACAGCGGCAGGGAAGTCACTGAACTTGGCGATGCGCCAGTCGATCGCGCCGCGAAAGCGCCCGGCATCGACCTCGAACGCATTGCGCGTGTCCAGCGTGACGACCTCGCGGCCGTCGTCGTCGTGGCCTTGGGCCAGCCAGCGCGCGAGCGTGGGCGCACTGACCGCCGGTGCGCGCTCCGCTTGCGGGCGGATCGCCGGGTGGTTCATCCGAATGATTTCGCGCTTCACCTTCACCAGCAGCTTGCTGAACGGCACCGAAGGCGACGGGCTTTCCTTGACTTCCAGCGAGGCAAAGCGCGCGTCGTCGCGCAGCCATGCGATGAAGCCATGCACCGCTTCTGGCGGTCCAGCGAGGAATAAATTGATGCCTTCCTCAGCCAACAGCACAGTGCCTTTCAGATGCCGCGACGCGGCCTGTGCATGAATCTGCGCGCGCAGCGCATCCACGTCGTCGAGCACGACGAAGCGGTAGGCGGAGATGTTCAGAACTGACGGCACGGCGCGAAGTGTACGGATGCTGTCGTGTTCAGATCGCTCATCAGGTGGAGATCGTGCCCCGAGCGACGGCCAGGGCCGCCGGGTTGCGCTCATGTCCTCCAGGCCGGGTCACGGCCCAAACGCTTCGGGGCAGAACGATCCGGCCTTCCCCCTTTACTTCGCTCCACCCGGCAGCCCTGTCCGTCGCTCGAACCACCGTCGATGCGCTCGGAGATGGTATTTGTCGTCGCGTGTCACTGCGCTTGTCGCTGGCGAGGGCGTTGGGTAGGGGGTGGAGCGAAGTAAAGGAAGGAGAAGGTGCCGAAGGCGGATTCGGGGGGACATGAGCGCAACCCCCTGCCCAACGCCCTCGCCAGCCCGCACGGCACTGGCCACGATCGATCGGAGGCCTCTCTAGAATCGATTGCATGACCTTCGTCCACCTGCGCACTCACACCGAATACTCCGTCGTCGACGGCACCCTGCGCATCGACGAGGTCGTTGCGGCCGCCGCCGCCGACCAGCAGGTGGCGCTGGCCATCACCGACTTGGGCAACCTGTTCGGCGCGATCAAGTTCTATGGCGCCACGCGCTCGAAAGGCATCAAGCCGCTGATCGGCGCCGATGTGTGGCTGGAGCCCGAAGGCAGCGACCGCGCGCCGACGCGGCTGCTGCTGCTGGTGCAAAACCGCACCGGCTACCTCAACCTGTGCGAACTGCTGACGCGCTGCTGGCTGGGCCCGGCCTCGCAGTCTCAGCCGTGGACGACCTGGGCGGCGCTGGCTGAATTGAACGGCGGCTTGATCGCGTTGTCGGGCGCCGAGCTGGGCCTGGTCGGCCAGGCCCTGGTAGCCGGCGACACGGTGCGTGCGCGCGGCCTGGCACAGCGCTTTGCCGAGCTGTTTCCGAATCGCTACTACCTGGAGCTGCAACGCGCTGGTTTGCCGGGCCAAGAGGCGCAAGTGCAGGCCGCGGTGCGATTGGCGGCATCGCTGCAGCTGCCGGTGGTCGCGACGCACCCGGTGCAGTTTCTGACCAACGACGACTTCGAGGCGCACGAGGCGCGCGTCTGCGTCGCCGAAGGCGAAACGCTGACCAACCCGCGCCGCATCAAGCGCTTCAATGCGCAGCAGTACTTCAAGTCGCAGGCCGAGATGGAGGCGCTGTTCGCCGACGTGCCGAGTGCTCTGGTCAACAGCGTCGAGATCGCCAAACGTTGCAGCCTGAGCCTGGTGCTGGGCAAGCCGCAGCTGCCAGAGTTCCCGACGCCCGTGGTCAACGGTGAGCAGATGGCGCCAGAGGCGTTTTTCCGCCACTCGTCGCATGAGGGCTTGAACGAGCGGCTGATTCAGCTTTACCCCGACTCAGCCAAACGCGAGGCCGAGCGGCCCAATTACGTCAAGCGCCTTGAATTCGAGATCGCCACCATCCTGAAGATGGGCTTTCCCGGCTACTTCCTGATCGTGGCCGACTTCATCAACTGGGCCAAGGCCAACGGCTGCCCGGTCGGGCCGGGGCGTGGATCGGGTGCTGGTTCTCTGGTCGCCTACGCGCTGAAGATCACCGACCTCGACCCGCTTCAATACAACCTGCTGTTCGAGCGTTTCCTGAACCCGGACCGCGTGTCGATGCCCGACTTCGACATCGACTTCTGCCAGGCCAACCGTGACCGCGTGATCGACTATGTGAAGGACAAGTACGGCCGCAACGCGGTGAGCCAGATCGTCACCTTCGGCACGATGGCGGCGAAGGCCGCGCTGCGCGACATCGGCCGCGTGCTCGGCATGGGCTACGGCCATGTCGACAGCATCGCGAAGCTGGTGCCGGCGCCGCCGGGCAAGGTGGTGACCTTGCGCCGGCCACCGAACGACACCGAAGGCAAAGGGGGTGAAAGCGGCGTGATCTACGCGCGCCGCGAAGCGCCCGAGATCGAGGAGCGCGAGCAGAAGGAAGAAGAGGTCGCCGAGCTGCTGGCGCTGGCCGAGCGCGTCGAAGGCATCGTGCGCAACGTCGGCATGCATGCCGGCGGCGTGCTGATCGCGCCCGGCAAGATCACCGACTTCTGCCCGCTGTACATGCAGCCCGGCAGCGACAGCGCGGTGAGCCAGTACGACAAGGACGATGTCGAAGCTATCGGCCTGGTGAAGTTCGACTTCCTGGGCCTGGCCACGCTGACCATCCTGGAGATGGCCAAGGAGTTCATCCGCGCGCGCTACCCCGATCAAAGCGCATTTGCTTTGGAGTCAATTCGGCTCGACGACCCCGGCGCCTACCGCCTGATGAGCGAGGGCAAGACGGTGGCGGTGTTCCAGCTGGAAAGCTCGGGCATGCAGCGGATGCTGCGCGATGCCAAGCCCAGCGTGTTCGAGGACGTGATCGCGCTCGTCGCGCTGTACCGCCCGGGCCCGATGGACCTGATCCCCAGCTTCTGCGCGCGCAAGCACGGCCGCGAAGAAGTCGAGTACTCGCACCCGCTGATGCGTGATGTGCTTGAGGAAACCTACGGGATCATGGTCTACCAGGAGCAGGTGATGCAGGTGGCGCAGATCGTCGGCGGCTACACGCTGGGCGGTGCCGACCTGCTGCGCCGCGCGATGGGCAAGAAGAAGCTCGAAGAGATGATGAAGCACCGCGCCGTCTTCGCCGAAGGCGCGGCGAAGAAGGGCATTGCGGAGCCGAAGGCCAACGAGATCTTCGACCTGATGGAGAAGTTCGCGGGCTACGGCTTCAACAAGTCGCACGCGGCGGCCTATGCCCTGCTGGCTTACCACACCGCCTGGCTGAAGGTGCATTACCTGGCCGAGTTCACCGCCGCCAACATGAGCGTGGCGCTCGACGACACCGACAAGCTGAAGATCTTCCACGACGACGCAAAGGCGCTGGGCGTGGTGTTCGAGCCGCCCGACGTCAACGCCGGCGGCTACCGTTTCGAGCCGATCACGCCAGACGCTTCGACCAAGCAGAAAGGCGAGCGCGGCCGCGTGCGCTACGGCCTGGGCGCGATCAAGGGCACGGGGCAGGGCGCGATCGAGGCGATCGTCGCTGCACGCCATGAAGGCGGTGCGTTCACCAGCCTGTTCGACTTTTGCGCGCGGGTTGACCGCGCGCGCATCAACAAGCGCACGGTCGAGGCGCTGATCAAGGCTGGCGCGTTCGACCGCTGGGGCCAGGAACGATCCGCGCTGCTCGCGAGCGTCGGCCTCGCGTTCGACTACGCCGACTCGCAAGCGGCGCATGCCAACCAGGGCGGCCTGTTCGACTTCGATGATTCCCATGGCGCCTCGACGCAGGAGCCGCCGCTGGTCGAGGCCGAACCGTGGAGCATCAAGGAACGGCTGCTGGCCGAGAAGGCCGCGCTGGGCTTTTATCTGTCGGGCCACATGTTCGACCAGAGCGCCGATGAAGTGCGTCAGTTTGCCAAGCGCGCGAATGCCGATGTGCTGGACACGAGGGAGCCGCAGTTGCTGGCCGGCATCGTCGGCGACTTGCGCATGGTCAACGGCCAGCGCGGCAAGGTGGCGATCTTCAAGCTCGACGACAAGACCGAAGCGATCGAAGCGGTGGCCAGCGAGGAGCTGGTCAATGCCAATCGCGAGCTGCTGAAAGACGACGAACTCGTCATCGTGCAGGGCAAGGTGCAGCCCGACCACTTCTCCGGCGGGCTGCGGCTGACGGTGCAGCAGGTGTGGGGCTTGGCCGAGGCGCGCTGCCGCTTCGGCAAGTACCTGAGCGTGCATGTCAACGGCATTGCACCGCCGGTGGCCGAGCTGCTGCGCGACTTCCCGGTGCGCAGCGTGCCCACCGAACACGGCGACCTGTCGCAAGGTCTGTCCGTGCGCCTGCACCTGCACCGCAGCGCAGCGCAAGGCGTTGTCACCGGCGACCTGGACCTGGGCGAACAGGCTCGGTTCTATCCGAGCGATGAGGCGATCGAGCGCTGGAGGGCGGCGGCGGAAGGGCGCAAGGCGAGGGTGGTGTACGAGGTGCCGGTGGGGTGAGCGGAGAAAAAATGGATATCTGGAACCTGCATCGGGCTGCCCCGGCCACATGAATGCCGACGGGCTAGTGGACAGATACTGGCTCCAGGATGCGCTGCGCGATGCCATGCCTGTCACCTGGGCATGCTTGATCTGCAAACGGGGTTGTTCACGGTCGACTCGACATCACCTTCGTCCACCGCGCCGATGCCTTCGTCTGGCGCTACACCACGGTTCGAGGGGGCAGCAGTGCGCCTTCTGGCACCAGCCGTCGAAGCTGCTTGTGCAGCGTGCGAGTCTCCAGGAGGTTCCATACTCGCAGCATCGCTCCAATGGGGTCGAAGGGCTTGGTGAGAAAGTCCTTTGCCCCCAGCGACAGCGCCCGCCGCTTGGCCTGGCTTGTGGCGTCCGCCGTGAGCACGAGCACCGGGCGAAACTCGTGCGTGGGGCGCATGCGTTCCAGCTGTTCGAGTACCGCGTAGCCGCTCATGCCGGGCATCATGAGGTCGAGCAGCACCAGATCGGGATCAAACGCGGAATACAGTTTCAGCGCCTGCTCAGGCTCCGTCGTGCTCACCACATTGCTGAAGCCCTCGCGGCTCAGAAGGAGTTCGAGCAGCCGCAAGTTGGTGGGCAGGTCATCAACGATGAGGATGCGGGAGGCCAGCAGTTCGTCTTCGCTCATGTTCGGGTTTGGTCGAGCAGGGCCAGCACGCTGGCGACTGCGAGCGGTTTGGTCAGGTAGTCGTCGGCACCGGCGGCGCGCAGACGGGCCATGGTGTCGTGGTGAGCATCGGCACTGACGATGACAATGCGCATGCGCGGGAGCGCGGTTTCGGCGCGCACTTCGGCCAGCACCGCCTCGCCGCCCAGGCCGGGCAGGTTGAGGTCGAGCAGGATCAATTCGGGCTTGAGTTCGAGTGCGCGGGCGATGCCTTGCTGGCCATCCGCGGCAGTCATCAGCCGCCACTCCGGCCTGCGGGCGACGAGCGCCTGAAGCAGCGCGAGATGGGACGGGTTGTCCTCGATCACCAGCACCGTGCGCTGAGTTTCCAGGACGGTGGCAGAGGGGGTGTCGGAAGTGGCTGTCACCGGCCGCGTGCTGCTTTCGGGCAGCGTCGCTGTGGGCAGATGCAGGAGGAAGGTGCTGCCCATGCCCAGCGTGCTCTGCGCCTCGATGTCACCACCCATGCACAGCGCCAGCTGCCGCGACACCATCAGACCGAGACCCGTGCCTTGTACCGGGCCTTGCTCGGCATCGAGCCGGTCGAAGGGGGTGAACAGCCTTTCCAGTAGCGTCGGCGCAATGCCAATGCCGGTGTCGCGCACGGTCACCGCGATCCGCTCGCCACGCCGTTCGGCATCCAGATGGACCTCGCCACCGGCGCGGTTGTATTTAATCGCGTTCGACAAGAGGT
>JAKFUQ010000080.1 GCA_021732645.1 Rhizobacter sp.
GCTGACCGGGAAGCGCGGCGTGGCAATGATCGGCGGGCGATCGGGTTGGCGATCGCGCGGATCACGTTGCTGCTGTGGTTCACGCGGGGCCTCGCGATGGCGCGTGCTCGGTCGCGGGGGTGGGCTGTCGCGTCGGTCCGTCGTTGGCGGCGCATCGCGCCGTGCGCGGTCGGCCTGGGCCTCGGCCAGCGTCGGGCGTCGGCGCACGCCCATGCCGACGCCGCGCACTGGGGCTCGATCGGGGCGTGCAGCAGGGCCGACCGTGCTCTTCGGTTTGATCTTCAGCGTGGCCATGCGGGTCCAGTCGGGGTGCAACGTGTGCAGTGAGAAAGAAGGGCGCCTCTCGGCGTTGATTTGTCCAGCGGCGTCAGCGACCGCGCCAGAACAGCGCATCGAGTTCGCGCCGGGTGATCTGCCGCCAGGTGGGGCGGCCGTGGTTGCACTGGTCGGCACGCTCGGTGCGCTCCATGTCGCGCAACAGCGCGTTCATCTCGGGCAGGCTCAGGGCCCGGTTGGCACGCACCGCACCGTGGCAGGCCATCGTCGACAAAATCTCGTGCTGTGCGCGCTGCACGACGCTGCTGGCCTCGTGCTCGGCCAGTTCGGCCAGCACGCTGCGCGCGAGTTCGACCGCATCACCACCGGCCAGCGCCGCGGGCTGCGAGCGGATCGCCAGCACCGTCGGCGACAGCGGAGTCACCTCCAGCCCCAGCGTGTGCAGCGTGTCGGCATGCGCTTCGGCAGTGGCGATCTCGGCTGCGGTGGCGGCGAAGGTGGCGGGAATCAACAACGGCTGCGCTTCGATGTTCGACGCGGCGAGGCCCGCTTTCAAACGCTCGTAGACCACGCGTTCGTGCGCCGCATGCATGTCGACGATCACCAGCCCCTGGGCGTTCTCGGCCAGCACGTAGATGCCGGCGATCTGCGCAATGGCTTGGCCGAGCGGCCAGGTGCTGGCGTCGTCGGGGTGAACGGAAGCGGCCGGCGCTTGAGCTGCGGCCGGCGTGGCGGCAGCGCCCCACGGCGCATCGGGCTCGCGTGCATAGAGCACCGTGGCTTGATGCAAGCTCAGCGCGACCTGTGAACCGGTCGGCGTGTTGCCGCCGAAACCTCCCCGCTGCCCGGGCCAGCCAGCCGCGCTTTGCGGGGTACGGCTTTCCGCACCGGTGGCATCAGGCGTCGCCTGCGCAATCGCCTCGGCCAGCGCCGCCTCCAACGCGCGACGCACCGCCTGGTGCACCTCGCGCGATTCGCGAAAACGAACCTCGATCTTCGTCGGGTGCACGTTCACATCGACGCGGTCGGGCGCGATGGCTATGAACAGCACATAGGCCGGTTGCCGCCCGCCGTGCAGCACGTCTTCGTAGGCGCTGCGCACGCCGTGGGCGATCAGCTTGTCGCGCACGTAGCGGCCGTTGACGTAGACGTACTGCAGGTCCGCGCGGCTGCGCGCCGAGGCTGGCGTGCCCGCGCGTCCAGTGATGCGCAGCACGCCGAGGTCCAGCGACACCGGGCGGCTGTCGGCGATGAAGTCGGGGCCCAGCACATCAGCCAGCCGCGCGTCGGCGTCGGCTGGGTCCGCCACCCGACGCCACTGCTGCACCAGCTTGCCTTCGTGCCACACCGCGAAGCTCACATCAGGCCGCGTCAGCGCGTGGCGGCGCACTGCTTCCACGCAATGCGCGAGTTCGGTCGCCTCGGTCTTCAGGAACTTGCGGCGCGCCGGGGTGCTGAAGAACAGCTCGCGCACCTCGACGCTGGTGCCGACGCCACGCGCTGCGGGCGTGATCTCGCCCGAACGTGCATCGAGCCGGCGCGCCTGGGCATCATCGCCACAGCGGCTGGAAATCGACACCTCGGCCACCGAGGAAATGGCGGCCAGCGCCTCGCCGCGAAAACCCATCGTCGCCACGTTCTCCAGATCGCCCAGCGATTCGATCTTGCTGGTCGCATGGCGGCGCAGCGCCAGCGGCAGCTCGGCAGCCGGCAGGCCGTGGCCATCGTCCTCGACCAGCACCGCGCGGATGCCACCGGCGATCAGCTTGACAGTGACCTCACGCGCACCCGCGTCGAGCGCGTTGTCGACCAGCTCGCGCACCACCGACGCCGGCCGCTCGACCACCTCGCCGGCGGCGATCTGGCTGATCAGCTCATCGGGCAGTTCCCGGATCGGGCGGCGCGGTGTGTGGGACCCTCGGGCGTTCATGCACCCATTGTAGAAACCGCGCATCACGCGGGGCGCAACGGGGTACCCGCCAGAAGGGCACCCCGTCGCTTGTCGGTGCTCAGCGGGTCGGCAAACGCCGCCGCACCACGCAGCCGATGCCGATCAGCCCGGCCAGCAGCAGGGCGTAGGTTTGCGGTTCCGGAATCGGCGAGGTGACCGACAGCGCGATGAACTGGGTGAACTGCGTGCCGCCGAAGTTGTTGTCCGACACCAGAATCACCGTCGGCAGGCCGCCCAACTGCGGGCCGAAGGTGATGCCTTCGATGTTGTCGAGTGCGAGCGTGCTGCCGTCGTCGTTGCGCAAGGTCGACAAGTCCAGCAACAAGGTTTTGGACACGGGAACGAAGTCGAAGGTGGTCAATGAATCGACGCCAGAGACATCGGTGGCACCGGTCGTGTCGGCGAGGAACAGGCGGATGCTGTTGCCGGTCGCCGCACCTTGCGGCGACACGCCCGGCGTGGCCGCCCCGATGGCAAACGAGCGCTCGATGGTGATGAACTGGTGATCGTTCAGCGCGAGGAAGTCGGTCAGCCCGTTGGTGGCGAACTGGCCTGCCACGGCGGGCGGCAGCACCACGGGCGCCACGTTGTAAACATACTCGGCACCGGCGCTGCCGCTTTCGATGTCGAACGACAGGAAGCGCGTCGGGCTGCCGTTGGTAACGCCTGCGGCCGGGCCGTCTTGCACCAAGGCGTTTTCGGTGGCTGTCCACAGCGTCCGGCCGTCTGGGGAGATCGCCAGGTTCTCGAACGCCAGGTTGTTGCGGATGCCGCTGTCGCCCGCTGCAGTGCCACCGCTGCTGCCCACCGGATTGTAGCGCGCGGGCACGCTGAAATCACGGACGTGCGAGCCGTCGAGGTTCATCTCACGCACCGTCGGGTTCTGCAACCCTGCGCCGCTGCGCTGGCCTTCGTTGCTCCAGTAGAGCTTGCCGCGTGCTGCGTCGTAGCGCAGGCCTTCGGGGTCGACGGTGTTGGTCGCGAAAGCGGCACCCTCAGGGGTCTGGATCGTCGTGACGCTGTTGAAGCTGACCCCCGCCGAGCCTGCCGTGGCGCTGCGTTGGAACTGGGTCAAGTCGAGCGACAACGTGTAGTAGCGGGCGGGGTTGATGCCGCTGCGGTCGTCGCTGATCGCGAAATAGCGCGCATTGGCCGCGTCGTAATCGATCGCCGAGAAGCCGCCGACCGTGGTGCCGCTGAAGGGTGTGCCGGTGGGCACGATCTGCTGGCCGAGGTAGCTCAGGCCTTGTGCGTGAGCGCTGCCCACAGCCATCAGGGAAGCGGTGATCGCGAGCGTCAGGAGGGATCGTTTCATGTGCAGTGCCTCGAGGGGTGGAGTGGGGCTTGAAGCCAAGGCGACCGTGCACCTTGTCACCGCAAAGGCTAGAGCGTGGTGATGACATGCGGTGTGGCGGCGCAGGGGCCCGGATGGGCCTCACCACGCCCGCCATAATCCGCGGCCATGGAAATCGCTGCGTGGCTGATCGACTTCATCCTGCACGTCGACGTGCACCTCACGAGCTTCGTGCAGACCTACGGTGTGTGGGTCTACGCCTTGCTGTTTGTCATCATCTTCGTCGAGACCGGCGTGGTGGTGATGCCCTTCCTGCCCGGCGATTCGCTGCTCTTCGTTGTCGGTGCACTGTGCGGCGTGGGGCTGATGAGCCTGCCGCTGGTGATTGCGCTGCTGATTGCCGCAGCGATCCTCGGCAACCAATGCAACTACACCATCGGGCATTACTTCGGGCCGAAGGTGTTCCAGTGGGAGAACTCGCGCTTTTTCAACAAGCGCGCCTTCCAACAGACGCACGCGTTCTATGAAAAGTACGGTGGCATCACCATCGTGGCGGCGCGCTTCATGCCGTTCTTGCGCACGTTTGCACCGTTTGTCGCAGGTGTGGCGCAGATGTCGCGCGCCAAGTTCACCTTCTACGATGTGACCGGCGCGGTGCTGTGGGTCGGTGGCGTGACCACCGCCGGCTACCTGTTCGGCAACATTCCCTGGGTCAAGGAACACCTGGACAAGATCATCTGGTCAGCCATCTTCATCCCCGGTTTGCTGGTGCTGTGGGGCGGCTGGAAGGCGCGCGCGAAGCAGGCATCGGCGATGCCTTGAGGCGGCTCAACCCGTGTTGGGCTGAGCGCTGACCGCCTGCTGTGGGCGCAGTCGCCACGTTGGCGCATCCGAGCGGCGCGGCAGGGGCGGAATGACGAATTCCGGCAGCTCCTGCAGGCAGAAGCTGAGCGCGATCAACGCGGTCGGCAGGTGGTAAAGCATGAGCCACAGCCCGGGCTTGTCACCGAAGTCGATCCGCGGGAACAGCAGCACCGTGACGATCAGGCTTGCGGGGGTCAGGATCGGAATGGCGCGGCGCAGCGCTGCCCACCAGCGTGCGCGCAGGTGCCGTTCATGAAAGCGCGCGGGCGGTTCGGTCAGCGCCTGCGCCAGGTGTTGCGCCACGCAGGTGGCCGCCTGCTCGGCACGTCGTGTGCGCCGCGCAGCCCCGCCGCGCAGGCGCAGCTTGCTCTCCCACTCGCCTTTCTTGCCGACCAGCCGCGTCCAGTCCCAGCCGATCACGGCCAGCAGGTCATCGGGCAGGACGAGTGCGCTGCCATCGCCGGCGGGCGTGGGCGTGAGGGTGATGTCGGCCGAGACGCCTCGCACCTCGGGCACGGCCAGTGTCAAGGTCAGCTCTTGCAGGTGCACGACCGCGCGGGTCAGTACCAGAGGCGCCGTGGCGTCTGAGGAAACGTTGTAGCTGCGTGCGATCCGGAAGTCCCCGCCGATGACGAACTGCTGCGCGAGTGCGACGGCCTCGATGCATGCCAGCAACGCTGCGGGGTGCCGACCGCTGGCTTGCAGCGTGGCGGTTTGGCCGCCCTCGGTGGTCAAGGTGCGGGTCAGGTCGAAGTTGCCCGAGCGGTAGCTGTCGAGTTGCAGGGTTTCGCGCAGGGCGGGCAAGCCGGAAGCACTGCCAGCATGGTCGATCGGCTTGAACAGCAGGCGGCGGTTGAGCCGGTCGCTCGCGGCCAGATCGACCTGCCGGCTGCGGCGGGTGAACGGTTCGACCATGCCGAGGATGTCGTGGTGGCTCAGCGGGCTGGGTGCGGTGGCCATGAGCGGTTCACAACACGCGACCGGGGTTCATCGTGCCGCGCGGGTCGAGTGCGGCCTTGATGGCGCGCATCAGTTGCCTTGCCACGGGCGATTGGGTCTGCGCCAGCGTGTCGCGTTTGAGCACGCCGATGCCGTGTTCGGCCGAAATCGATCCGCCATGCCTCAACACCGCGTCGTACACCTGCGCATTCACCGCCGCTTCATGGTCGGCCAGAAAGTCGGCGGCCGCGACGCCCCGAGGCGCCTGAACGTTGTAGTGCAGGTTGCCGTCGCCGAGGTGGCCGAAGTTGACGATGCGAATGCCGGGCCAGGCTGCGCTCACAGCCGCGTCGGTGTGCTGCACGAACGAAGCGATGCGCGATACCGGCAGCGCGATGTCGTGCTTGATGTTCAGCCCCTCTTCGGCCTGCGCGGCCGAGATGCCTTCACGCAGCCGCCACATCGCCGCGGTTTGTTCCAGGCTGGTGGCCACCACGGCGTCGCTGATGCAGCCGTCGTGCAGCGCGGCTGCGAGCAGTGACTCGAACACCGCCTGCGCATGGGCTGCACTTTCGGTGTCCGACTGTTCCAGCAGCACCGTCCACGGGCCCGGTGGCAGCGGCTGCGGCCACCGCGGGAAATGGGTGCGTACCAGGCCCAGCGCATGGCCGTTCATCACCTCGAAGCCGGTCAGCCCGGCGCCCAGGCGGGTGCGTGCCAGGGTCAGCAACTGCACGGCGGCTGCGAGCGTGGGCACGGCGGCCATCGCGGTGCCGATGGCGGCGGGTTGCGGATACAGCTTCAGCGTGGCACCGGTGATCACACCCAGCGTGCCCTCGCTGCCGATGTACAGGTCGCACAGGTCGTAGCCGGTGTTGTCCTTGCGCAGGCCACTCAGACCGTTCC
>JAKFUQ010000024.1 GCA_021732645.1 Rhizobacter sp.
GCCGCTTGCGCAGTGCGCACATTGGCCTTCACCGAAACGTTCATGCCGCTTCATCGGCATGAACGTTTCGGTGAAGGCCAATGTGCGCACTGCGCAAGCGGCTACCCGTGGCATCGGCCCCGCGCTCGATGTCGCCTTCAAGGGCGGCGCGATCACCGGCATGCTGGTGGTCGGGCTGGGCTTGCTGGGCGTGGGCTTGTTTTTCATGGTCATCACCAACAACGGCCAGATCGCCGCCGATGAATCGCTGGCGAGCGCGCTCAAGCCGCTGCTCGGTTTTGCCTTCGGTTCGTCGCTGATCTCCATCTTCGCGCGCCTGGGCGGCGGCATCTTCACCAAGGGTGCCGACGTCGGCGCCGATCTGGTGGGCAAGGTCGAGGCCGGCATCCCCGAGGACGACCCGCGCAACCCGGCGGTGATTGCCGACAACGTGGGGGACAACGTCGGCGACTGCGCCGGCATGGCTGCCGACCTGTTCGAGACCTACGCCGTCACGCTGATCGCTACGATGGCGCTCGGCGCCCTGGTGATCGCGGGCCCGGCCCAGATCAACGCGGTGATTTACCCGTTGCTGCTCGGCGGCGTGTCGATCATTGCGTCGATCATCGGATGTGCCTTCGTGAAGGCCTCGCCGGGCATGAAGAACGTGATGCCCGCGCTGTACAAGGGGCTGGCGGTGGCGGGTGGCTTGTCGTTGATCGCTTTTTACTTCGTCACCACCGCGGTCATGCCCGATGACGCGATGGGCGCAGGAACGCAAATGCGGCTCTGGGGTGCTTGCGCTGTCGGCCTGGTGCTGACTGCAGCGCTGGTCTGGATCACCGAGTACTACACCGGCACGCAATACCCGCCAGTCAAGCACATCGCTCAGGCCTCGACGACTGGCCACGGCACCAACATCATTGCGGGCCTGGGGGTGTCGATGCGCTCGACCGCTTGGCCCGTCATCATGGTCTGCTTCGCCATCCTGGCGTCTTACTGGTTGGGCGGCCTGTACGGCATCGCCGTCGCTGCCACCGCCATGCTCAGCATGGCCGGCATCGTGGTGGCGCTCGACGCTTACGGCCCGATCACCGACAACGCGGGCGGCATTGCCGAGATGGCCGAGTTGCCCAAGAGCGTGCGCGACGTGACCGACCCGCTGGACGCGGTGGGCAACACCACCAAGGCGGTCACCAAGGGCTATGCCATCGGCTCGGCCGGTCTGGCCGCACTCGTGCTGTTCGCCGACTACACCCACTCGCTGGCGGGGCGCGGCCTGAACGTGAGCTTCGACCTCAGCGATCCGCGCGTCATCGTGGGCCTCTTCATCGGCGGCCTGATCCCCTACCTGTTCGGCGCGATGGCGATGGAAGCCGTGGGCCGCGCGGCGGGCTCGGTGGTGGTCGAGGTGCGGCGTCAGTTCGAGGACGGCGCGATCATGGCCGGCAAGCGCAAGCCCGACTACAGCGCTGCCGTTGACATGCTCACCACGGCGGCGATCAAGGAAATGGTGGTGCCGTCGCTGCTGCCGGTGGTGGTGCCGATCGTGGTGGGCCTCACACTCGGTGCCGCTGCGCTCGGCGGCTTGCTGATGGGCACCATCGTCACTGGCCTGTTCGTCGCCATCAGCATGTGCACCGGCGGCGGCGCATGGGACAACGCCAAGAAGTACATCGAAGACGGCCATCATGGCGGCAAGGGCAGCGAAACGCACAAGGCGGCCGTCACCGGCGATACCGTCGGCGACCCCTACAAGGACACCGCCGGCCCGGCCGTCAACCCGCTGATCAAGATCATCAACATCGTGGCCTTGCTGATCGTGCCCCTGTTGCCAGCCGGTGGCAGCACCGGTGGTGCCACGCACGCCATGAAGGCGCCCGAAGCGGTGGTCATGACGCAGGAAGCTGCGATCAGTGGCATGCAAGCGCCGATCGAGGCACCCACGGCCCCGTAACGCTGCGCTGCTGCCAGACCGTCTGGCATCAAGAAAAGCCTCGCCGATGCCAAGTCGGCGGGGTTTTTTCATGGAGCCATCGCCGATGCTGAACGGGGCCCGCAGCCGGTGGAGCGCCGTGCGATCAAGCGATCGGCCGATGTGCCGATATCAAATCGGCAGCGCAAGGTTTAATGCTTTCGCGCATCATCCGATTCACCCCGTTAGGCAGGCAGATTCGACCCATGGCCCCCGACGACACCGCCCTTTCTTTCCGCGTGCTGCTCTACCGCTACCTGTTTTTCGGGTGGCTGTTCCGCGACGTGAGCCACGGCAACGTCTTCGAGCGCTCGGCCGCCTGGCGGCACAACCTCGACAAATCCCACTGGCTGGTGACCTACCTGCGCCGCTGGATCGTGCTGGGTTTCGTGTCGTTCGCCCTCGGCATGCTGGTTGAACACCAGCTGAGCGCGCAGCTGGTGTCGGCGTTTTTCTATGTGCCGAGCGTGCTCAGCGTCGTCGTCAACACCGTGATCGGCGTGCTGATCGCCGGCTTCAAGCTGCTGCCAGCGCCGTTCTGAGCCGCACAGAGCCCGCCGCCAGCGGGCACATCGTGAAGCCCTGCTCGCCAGATCAATGCGAGCATCGATCGGGTAACCCCTCAGTTCCACGCTCGATCTTGAACAAATGATTGGCGCCCTGTTTCGTATAAAATTTTATACGGATAGGAATGATGCGTGACGACAAAGAAATCCGCTGGGTGGGCTCCTCCTACGATGACTTGTTGGCGTTTCCAGACGAGCCGCGTCGTCACGCCGGGTTCCAGTTGGGCAAGCTCCAGGCGGGTCTGGACCCAGACGACTGGAAGCCCTTCGATCGGATTGGCGCCGGGACACGCGAAATCCGCATTCGGGAGGCCAGCGGTATCTACCGGGTGATGTACATCGCAAAATTTGACGAGGCGGTGTACGTGTTGCACTGCTTCCAGAAGAAAACACAAGCCACCAGCAAACAGGACCGGGAGATTGCCGAGGCGCGTTACCGCGCCGCGGTCAACGCAAGAAAGGCACCGCGATGAAGATCGACACCGATATCCGCCATGTGACGAAGCCCGGCGCAAACCTGTTCCGGGAGTTGGGCTTCCCGCCTGATGAAGCCAAGCGTTTGCAAGCGGCGTCGCGCAAGCAGATCAACGACACGCACGTGTTGAAGCAGCAACTGATGGACGAGCTGTCCACCTGGATCGCCGAGCATCACCTGAAACAGGCCGAAGCCGCCGAAATCCTGATGGTGTCGCGCCCTCGCGTGTCGGATGTGGTCAACAAGAAGACCGCCAAGTTCACCATCGACACGCTGGTGGAAATGCTCAGCCGGGTCGGCAAGCCGGTCACGCTGGCGGTGGGTTGATGCAATCCATCAACGCGACCGTATGAGTCAAGTCGAGGTACTGCCGAACCCCCACACGCCCATGATGCAGCAGTGGCTGCGCATCAAGGCCGACCATCCGGACACGCTCTTGTTTTACCGGATGGGCGACTTCTACGAGCTGTTCTTCGACGATGCGCGGCGCGCGAACCGGCTGCTCGACATCACCTTGACCACCCGCGGCCAGAGCGGTGGCGAGCCGGTGGTGATGGCGGGCGTGCCGGTGCACTCGGTCGAGAACTACCTGGCCAGGCTGATCAAGCTGGGCGAGCCGGTGGCGATCTGCGAGCAGGTCGGCGACGTGGCCACCGCTGGATCACCCCAAAGAGGTCCGGTCGAGCGCAAGGTGGTGCGCGTCGTCACGCCGGGCACGCTGACCGACACCGAGCTGATGCCCAACAAGGCCGATGCGCTGCTGCTGGCCTTGTCGCAGCACACCCATCGCGGGCAGACGACGCATGGCCTGGCCTGGCTGGCCTTGAGCAGTGGCGAGCTGGGCCTGACCGAATGCGCCGACCATGAACTGCCCGGCTGGCTGGCGCGACTGAACCCGGCCGAGGTGCTCGTCGAGCGCGAGCAGGTTCCCGCGGCGCTGTCGGCCACACGCGCCGCGGTGACGCACCGGCCCGACTGGCAGTTCGACGCGGCACTCGGTGCGCGCAAGCTGTGCGAACAGTTGCGTGTCGCGAGTCTTGCGGGCTTCAACGCGAGCGAGCTGACGGTGGCGCACGCCGCCGCGTCCGCCCTGCTGAGTTACGCCGAACACACGCAGGGCCAGGCGCTGGCGCATGTGCGCAGCCTGCAGGTCGAACGCGCCAGCGCGCTGATCGACCTGCCGCCGACCACGCACCGCAACCTGGAACTGACGCAAACGCTACGCGGTGAAGATGCGCCCACGCTGCTGTCGCTGATCGACACCTGCCGCACCGGCATGGGCAGCCGGGCGCTGCGCGGGTGGACCCTGAGGCCGCTGCGCGACCGCAGCGTGGCCACCCAGCGCCACGAGGCGATCGAGGCGCTGATGGCTCATGGCGGCGACACCTTGCGGCAGGCATTGCGATCGGTCTGCGATGTCGAGCGCATCACGGCGCGCATTGCACTGCGCCAGGTGCGTCCGCGCGAGCTGACGGGCCTGCGCACGACGCTGCGCGCGCTGCCAGGGCTGCGCTCGGCGGTGCCCGGAGGTGCCTGCGTCCTGCTCGACATGGCCTTGGAAGCCCTGAGCCCCGACACCGGCATCGAATTGCTGCTGACAAGCACGCTCGCCGAAGAGCCGGCCGTGCTGCTGCGCGACGGCGGCGTGATCGCCACCGGCTGCGATGCCGCGCTCGACGAGCTGCGCGCGATTGCGCAGAACTGCGACGCCTTCCTGCTCGACCTCGAAGCGCGCGAGCGCGCCCGCACCGGCATCGCCAACCTGCGGGTGCAGTTCAACCGCGTGCACGGCTTCTACATCGAAGTCACGCAGGGTCAAGTCGACAAGGTGCCCGCCGACTACCAGCGCCGGCAGACGCTGAAGAACGCCGAGCGCTACATCACGCCCGAGCTGAAGGCCTTCGAGGACAAGGCGCTGTCGGCGCAGGAGCGTTCGCTCACGCGCGAAAAGTTTCTCTACGAGCAACTGGTCGACACGCTGCAGAGTCATGTCGCGGCTTTGTCCGATCTGGCGCGCGCGCTGGCCACGCTCGACGCGCTGGCGGCACTGGCCGAACGGGCCACGACACTGAACTGGTGCCGGCCGCATTTCGTGCGCGAACCGTGCATCGATATCCAGGGTGGTCGCCACCCCGTCGTCGAAGCGCGCTTGCAGGAAACCGGCGCCGGCCAATTCATGGCCAACGACTGCCGGCTCGATGCGACCCGCAAGATGCTGGTCATCACCGGGCCGAACATGGGCGGCAAGAGCACCTACATGCGGCAGGTGGCATTGATCTGCCTGCTGGCAGCCATGGGCTCGTTCGTGCCGGCCACCGCCTGCCGACTCGGGACCATGGATGCGATCCACACCCGCATCGGCGCGGCCGATGACCTGGCGAATGCGCAGTCGACCTTCATGGTCGAGATGACCGAGGCGGCGGCCATCCTGCACGGCGCCACCGCGCAATCGCTGGTGCTGATGGACGAGATTGGCCGCGGCACCTCGACCTTCGATGGCCTGGCGCTGGCCGGTGCCATTGCCAGCCACCTGCACGAGCGCAACAACGCCTTCACGCTGTTCGCCACGCACTACTTCGAGTTGACAGCATTCCCGGAGAAACACGAGCGGGCGATCAACGTGCATGTGTCGGCGGTGGAAAGCCATTCCAAGGCCGGTGACGACATCGTTTTCCTGCACGACATCCAGCCCGGTCCGGCCAGCCGCAGCTACGGCGTGCAGGTGGCGCGGCTGGCCGGCATGCCGGCCTCGCTGGTGCGGCAGGCACGCGCTGCGCTGGAGGCGCTCGAATCGCAGCAAAAATCGGGCGAGGCGCAGATCGATCTGTTTGCCCCACCCTCGTCGGCGGCAGTACGCGAGGCGTCGGCGGTCGAACGCGCGCTGGCCCAGGTCAACCCTGATGCCTTGACCCCGAAACAAGCGCTCGATGTGCTGTACCGTCTGCAAGCGCTGCAACACCCCTCCGAAAGCGACACCGCACCATGACCTATTGCGTAGGCATCAAACTCGACGCGGGGCTGGTTTTTTTGTCCGACTCACGCACCAACGCCGGGCTCGACCAGATCAGCACCTTCCGCAAGATGATCGTCTACGAGAAGCCGGGCAAGCGCTTCATGGTGATGCTGTCGGCCGGCAACCTGTCGATCAGCCAGTCGGTGCGGGAAATTTTGCAGGTCGAGAAGATCGACAACGGAGACGAAGCGCCGATCACGATCTGGAACGCCACCAGCA
>JAKFUQ010000163.1 GCA_021732645.1 Rhizobacter sp.
GCACAGCGGCCCGCCGGGCAGACGGGTGCGGCGTCTGATCCGGTCAGGGATTGACGTATTGGAACAGCGACAGCCTTTGGATCGCCGAATACGACCTCAAGGCCGCATCGTAGCCGTTCTGTTTGTTCTGAAATTCCGACAACGCTTGCACCAGGTCGAGGTCTTCGGCGTTCGAGCGCTGGGTCTGGGCGTCCAGCTTCAAGGCCGACAGGCGGTCCGTGACGCCGTCGATGCGATTGAGTGCGTCACCGGCCGCTGAGCGTGCCGTGCTCAGAGTGCCCAGGCTCGCATCGACATTGCGCAGGGCATCGGAGGTGCCTTGCGCTCGCTGCGACCCCGTCTGCTGGGTCTGCCTGAGGTGGGTCACGGCTTGATCGAGAACGACGAACACGCTCAAGGTGGGTGCCGATGGCGTGATCTCGAACTGATCGCCAGCCACTGGAGCCCCCGCGATATTGACACTGGCGCCATGCAGATCGATCGCCCGGCCGCTGCTGAAGGTGCCGGTGCTGTCCGTGGTCGCCACGTTCGGCGTGGCCAGCGGGAAGCTCTCGATGGTGTAGTCGGTCGCACTGGTGAAGCGGATGCGGTAGCCGGTGTCGGCCACTGGGAACAATTGCGAGGGATCGTTGACGCTGCCCGGGTCGATCCAGGCCCCCGTCACTGCCTGATTGGTGACGTTGTTGCCTGCGGCGCGGGTCACGAAGACGCCATTGCCGGTGCGCGACGACAACCAGGCCGCGTTGCCATCGCTGCTCAGCGGCAACGCGGTGTCTGCATCGGTCAGGGTCTGGCCGGTGACGCCGCGGAAGGCCACACCGCCCGGGGTGTCGACGAAGGGGGGCTGGTTCGAGCCCTGACCACCGAACAAGTAGCTGCCGGTGCCGTCCGACCGGTTGGCCACTTGCAGCAACTGGTCGCGCAAGCCCTGGATCTTGTTGCCCTGGATCGCCCGCTCCGCATCGGTGTAGCTGGCATTGCCGGCCGCCACCAGCGCCTCGCGCACCTGCGACAGCAGTTCGTGGGCATCGCGCAAGGCGCTTTCGGTCTGGCCCACGAGCACCTTGCTGGCGTCGACGCTGCGCTGCGACGCCTCGCTGCGCAACTCGGCCGCCAAGGCCCGCTCGACACGCGCCGCCGCAGCGGGGTCGTCGCTGGCCTTGAGCACACGCTTGCCACTGCTCAGTCGCACCTGCGCGTCGCTCAGGCCCTGCTGGCGCTGCTGCAGGTTATCGATCGTCGTGGCGTAGCTGCTGGCGGTGGTGATGCGCATGGCGAAATCTCGATCGATGAGGGGAATAGCCGGTCAGAGCGAAGTTGCCAGCGTGTCAGCGCGCGAGTTGCAGCAGCGAATCGAAGATCGACTGCGCCACCTGCAGCATCTTGGCCGCTGCCTGGTAGCTCTGCTGGTACTGGATCAAGCGCGCGGCCTCTTCGTCGAGGTTGACGCCAGACTTGCTGGCCAGGTCCTTGTCGGCCTGGTTGGACACTGCGGTCGACAGATCGGTGGCGGCTTTCGCACTTTGTACCCGTACGCCGACATTGGCCAGCACATTGGCATAAGCGTCGGTGACGCTGGCCCCGGCTTGCAGCGTGCCACCATTCCACACGGCGCCGATCAGCGACCCATCACGCAGCGCCAGCAGGCCGTTGGCGTTGCGATTGTCAGACAGCGGGTAGGCGTTGCGGGCGACCGTGAAGCTGTCGCCCGCCACCGCAGGCGAGGCCGCCGGATCTGCGGCCACTGGTACGCCGGTGATGGTCAACGAAAACCCGTTGCCCGCGGCAGATGCGGGGTAGGCAATCGGCTGGCCGGTCTGCCACGCGGTGGGCGTGCTGGTGCCGGAGGCATCGGTCCAGGTGTAGGTGTACGCGCCCGGTGTGGCCGTGACCTGGAAGCGCAGCGTCGCGGGCAGATTCGGGTGGCTGCCGGCCACGGCGCCTTCAGCGGCCAGGTTCAGCACACTGCCGCTGCCCTGGTTGGACGTGCCAGCGGTCACGCTCAGGGGCGAGGCGGCTGCAATCAGCTTCGGGTTGGTCGCATCGAGCCGCAGGCTGCGCGCCGCGCTGCCTGCGGGCTGCAGCAGGAAGCGATCGCCTGCCGAGGGGGTGCCGCTGATCGTGATCTGGAAGCCATCGACGACGTCGCCGCTCGCCACCGCACGGGGCGCGTAGGCAGCATCGGGCACGCCAGCGCTGAGTCGGTAGAGCTGGTAGCCCCCGACACCATCAGCGACCACCTCGTAGTCGCTGGCTTGCACGCTGCTCACCTGCGCCGCCGCCAGCGCCGTGGGCGACTGCAAGGTCAATGAGATGCTGCCGCTGCCGCTGTTGGTGGCCAACGAACGTGCGGATATCACCGGCGCACCAGACGCATCGCCAAAGCGGAAGATCGCGGTGCCGGGCTGACCCAGCAGGTCGAGGCCCAGGGCCTGCTGTTCGTTGACCTGCTGCGCGATGCCCAGCGCCAGTTGGCCGAGCTGATTGCGTGCGTCGGTCAGGTCGCTGCCCTGGAAGCGCAACAGGCCGAAGATCGAGCCCGACGCCAGCAAGGCATCGGGCAACTGCCGAATGCCGTTTTGCCCCACGACGCCGATCGCCGACCGGGTGGCGTCATAAGGGTCCGTGTAAGCGACCAGCGGGGTGGTCTGCGCCCCGACCACCAGCGATTGACCGCCCCCGACGAACACCGACAGCGACCCGTCTTCCGCCGCCACCGTGGCGACCCGCAAGTACTGGCTGAGGTCGTTGATCGCGGTGTCGCGCTTGTCGAGCAGGTCGTTGGGCGGCTGGCCCAGGCCACGCGCGTCGACGATGCTCCGGTTCAGCGCGGCGATCTGCTCGGCCAGGCTGTTGACCGAGGCCACCGACACCTGTAACTGCTGGGTCACCCCGGCTTGCAGCGTGTCGAGCTGCTGGGCGGCCGCATTGAAGCGCGAGGCCAGGTCACCCGCCCGCGCCAACACCACCTGACGTGCCGTTAGGTCCTGCGGCTTGGTCGACACATCGGTGAACGCGTTGAAGAACTGGGTGGCCGAGTAACCCAGCCCGGCCTCGCCGATGCCAAATATCTTCTCCAGCTGGGTGAGCTGATCGCTGCGCGTGCTGTCGGCGCTGGCCTGCGAGCGCGCTAAGGCCGCCTCGTGGGTCAGGAAAGCATCGTGGGCACGGGTCACCGTCGCCACATCGACGCCCCGGCCGAAATAGCCGGCACCGGTGTACTGGCCGCTGGAGGTCGACAACTCGACTTCCTGGCGTGAATAGCCACGCGTGTTGACGTTGGCAATGTTGTTGCCCGTGGTCTGCAGTTGGGCATAGGCCGCGCCCAGTGCCCGCGTGCCCAACGCCGAGAGTGCTCCGGTGCCCATGGTGTGGTTGTCCTCTCGGGCCGCTGCGCGGTCAGGTCGTCATCACCCGCTGCAGGCGCAGCGTGGTGTTGATGACGCGGGTCAGCTTGTCGGCGTAAGCCGGGTCGGTGGCGTAGCCCGCGCGCTGCAGCCCTTGCGCAAAGCCAGCGGCACCGTGTGCGCCGGTGCTGGCGTCGGCCACCACCTGGCTGTAGCGCGGGCTGTCCTTCATCAACCGGGCGTAGTCGTTGAATGCATCTTCGTAAGAAGCGTAAGCGCGGAACCTGGCCGTCACCTTGCGGGCTGCACCGTCGATGAACTCGGTGGTCGTGACTTCGGCCACGCGACCACTCCAGCCGGCGCCGGCCTTGATGCCGAAGACGTTGAACGAGGTCGACCCGTCAGCGTTCTTGATCTCGCGCTGACCCCAGCCCGATTCGTGGGCGGCCTGGGCGACCATGAAGCCCGCGGGGATGCCCGTGTGCAGTTCAGCCGTGCGAGCGGCCTCGGTGTGGCGCTGCACGAAATCGAGCTGCCGGTGAGTCGCCGCCTTCGACTGGGGGCCGATGGCAGGGATTGCGGCGCCAGCCGGTGACGCACCGGATGACGTGGCGGGTGCAGTGCCATGCGATGCACCCAGTGCCCCCCCTGTCGTGGGCAGGTTGCCCATCTGCCGTTCGAGCTGGCGCGCGATCACGTCGGCCAGCCCGCCGGGCAAGCCGCTCATTTTCTTGGCGTACTCGGCGTCGAGCATTTCATTGCCGAGTTGGGTGCCCTGATTGGTCAGCGTGCCGTCGGACATGGCGGCTTGAGCCTCGCGCATGCCCTTCAGCAGCTGCTGCATGAACAGCGTCTCGAACTGCTT
Source organism: Rhizobacter sp. (assembly GCA_021732645.1). Taxonomy (GTDB): domain Bacteria; phylum Pseudomonadota; class Gammaproteobacteria; order Burkholderiales; family Burkholderiaceae_C; genus PBB1. The sequence goes on from JAKFUQ010000163.1 coordinate 4,213, forward strand.
GGCCGTTTCCTTGATCGCGGCCTTGGGGTCACGCGCCGCCCCGTTGCGCAGTGCCGCCAACGTCCGGGCGTCGGTGGCCGTGGCCGAGGTGCCCGTCGCAGCACCGGGCACGGTTGCGAGCAGCGTCAGCGGCGATGGCACGCTCATCAGATCACCTCGAGCTCGGCGTTCAGCGAGCCGGCTGATTTCATGGCTTGCAGGATCGCCAGCAGATCTTGCGGTGTCGCGCCCAGCGAATTCAGCGCCTTCACGACATCGGCCAGCTTGACACCCTCCGGCAACGAGATGAGCGTGCCCGGCTCCTGGCGGATCGTGATGTCGCTTTGTTCGGCCTGCACCGTTTGCCCCTGACCGAAGGGATTGGGCTGGCTGACCAGCGGCGTGGTGCTGATCGTCACCGACAAACTGCCATGCGCGATCGCACACGCCGACAGCGTCACCGATTCATTGACCACCACCGAACCGGTGCGCGCATTGATGATCACGCGGGCGGCGGGCGGCACCAGGTCGATGTTGAGGTTTTCGATGTCGGCCAAAAACGACACACGGGCGTCGGGCAACTCGGGCATGCGCACGTGCACGCGCCGGCCGTCGACGGCCTGCGCCGAGCCTGCGCCCATGCGTGCGTTGATCGCACGCGCCACTTCGCGTGCGGTGTTGTAGTCGGCCGCGTTCAAGTCGAGCTGCAGGCTGGCGCCCTGGTTCAGCGGCGTCGGAACGCTGCGCTCGACGGTGGCGCCCTCGGGTATGCGACCAGCGCTCAGGTGGTTGATCTGCACCTTGGAGCCACCAGCCGACGCACCGGCCCCACCCACGATCAGGTTGCCCTGCGCCAGCGCGTAAATCTGCCCGTCGGCACCTTTGAGCGGCGTGGCGATCAGCAGGCCGCCACGCAGGCTTTTCGCGTTCGCCAGTGACGACACGTTGACATCGATGGTCTGCCCCGGCTGCGCAAAGGCAGGCAGTTGCGCCGTCACGGTGACGGCGGCGACATTCTTGAGCTGGATGCTGGTGCCCGCAGGCACAGTGACGCCCAACTGCTGCAACAGCGAGGTGAGACTTTGCGTGGTGAAGGGCGCCGAGGTGGTTTGGTCACCCGTGCCGTCGAGGCCAACGACGAGCCCGTAGCCAACCAAGGGGTTGCTGCGCACGCCCTGCACAGCGGCGATTTCCTTGAGGCGAGCGGCGCTGCTCGCGACAGGCCACAAAGTGGTGGTGATTGCCAGAATCAGCGCGACCCAAAGCCCCCTGCACCACCCCTTTTCGGTCTTGTTCATGTCCGGATGCACCCCTTGATGCAACCGATTCTGAGCAAACTTAAATCGGCAGAACGCTCAAAAAGAACCGTGCCAACCAGCCAATTACCTGCGCATCGGCTGCCGGTCCGCGGCCCCGGTGTTCGAGCCGCACATTGGCGATCTGCGCTGACGCGACCGCGTTGCCCGGCTGAATGGACTTCGGATCGACCTGGCCCGAGAAGCGCAGCACATCGACATTGTTGTTGACACCGATCTGCTTTTCGCCCGAGATCAGCAAATGCCCGTTGGGCAGCACGCCGGTGACGGTGGCGGTGATGGTGCCGGCAAACCGGTTGGTGTTCTCGGTGCTGCCCTCGCCTTCGAAGGTGTTGGTCGAGTTGCCGGTGGCGCTGGCGCGGCTGAACAGGCTGGGCGGCAGCAGCGGCACCGCGCTGAGGCCGGCCGTCACGTTGCCGGTCTTGTCGATCGTGCTGCTGCTGGTTTGTTCGGCGGTCACGTTCTCGACGATGCGCACCACCAGGGTGTCGCCGACCAGCCGCGCGCGGTGGTCTTCGAACAAGGGCCGGTACTGATTCGCCTGGAAGATTGCCCCGTTGTTCAGCGCAGGGGCCGGTGCCGCAACGGGCGTGGCGTGGGTCGGCAGGGCCACATCGACCTGCGGCCGCAGAGTCAGAAACTCGCAGCCCGCCAGCACGACAAGCGAAAAAAGCGCCCCCAGCGCCGCCAGACCT
>JAKFUQ010000101.1 GCA_021732645.1 Rhizobacter sp.
ACACCGTGGCCGACCCCACGGGTGCGACCAGCACCGCCACGGTCAGCGGCACTGTCACCCCCCAAAACGATGCGCCCGTGGCGCGCCTCGACGACGGCAACGTAACAGCGTCGCAAACGCTGATCGTCTCGGCGGCCGAGGGCGTGATCCAGTCGACCTCGGTTGCGGCCGGCCGCGACACCGACGTCGACGGGGATGTGCTGTCGGTCACCAGCGTTTCGGCCGGCACGGGTGCGCCCACCACGCCGGTGCCGAGTGGCGGCGTCAATGTCGCAGGCACCTACGGTGATTTGCTGCTGCGCAACGACGGCAGCTACACCTACGTCGCCAGCCGAGCGAATGCCGTGCCCACGGGCACGCAGGTCAACGACGTCTTCACCTACCAGGTGTCCGACGGCAACGGCGGGTTCGCCACCGCATCGCTGACCTTGCATGTCGGCGGCACCGCCGACACACTGACCGCTGCGCCGCCGACGACGGCGACACTGAACGCCACGCTGGGCCTGGGTGGCGAGTACTACGGCTACAACGATTTCAACCCCGGCCCGACCAGCCCGAACCGGCGGCACGCCGACGACGGCTTGTATGGCAACCTGGACAGCGCAGCCGACCTGACCGCCATCGTCAACGGACGCAATGCCGTCTACGGCGGGGGAGCGGTCGCGGGGTCGAGCGCGGCCACAGCACCCGATGCCGCCGATGCGCGCTTTCTTGCACGCACGGTCGACTACGGCGGCGCGCCCGCCGTCACCAGCTCGCTGGGCACGAACAGCAACATCGCGGCGGGCGGATCGACCGCCGGCATGACCAACAACAACAGCCAGCTGTACCGGTTCTTGAACCGCGCCGGTGGCGGCGACACCGACACCGTCTCCGTCAGGCTGGGCACCGCCGACAACGACCAGCTCGGCGGCGGGCCCACCAGTGGCCTCGGTCGCACCAGCGATGCGGCCATCCGCCTGAGTGGCCAGGCGTACCTGGCCGCGGGGCTGTATGACATCCGCGTCTTGGCAGACGATGGCTTCCGGCTGCGCTTGAACAACCAGACGGTGGCCGCGTTTGACAACATCCAGTCGCCGACCACGCGGGTCTACACCGGCGTGCCGATCGACGGTGGCCTGACGCCGCTGGAGCTGTTGTACTGGGAGCAAGGTGGCAACGCAGTGCTGCGCATCGAGTTCAAGCCCAGCGGCAGCGCTGATACGGCTTACCAGTTGCTCGGTTCGCAGAACCTGCCGCTGTTCAGCGACGCGAACGCGCCGGTGTTGTCACCGCTGCAAGACATCGTCGCGGGCCCGACGCCCGGCAGCTACCTGGTGCGCACCGGCTCGCTGCTCGATGGTGGCAACGGCGACGACACGCTCACCGGCAGCGCCGGACGCGACATCCTGATCGGCGGGCAAGGCCGCGACACACTGATCGGCGGTGCGGGTGACGACACCATTCGAGGCGGCAGCGGCGACGACCAGCTGACCGGCGGTGCCGGTCACGACGTGTTCCGCTGGTCGCTGGGCGATGCGGGCAGTGCGGGTGCCCCAGCGCGCGACGTGATCAGCGACTTCGACAACACGCCGCACGGCGGCGACGTGCTGGACCTGCGCGACCTGCTGGTCGGTGAATTGCATGCGGCCAACACGGTGGGCATCGGCACACCCGTCGGCCTGACTTATCCAACGATCATCACGTCGAACGAAGGCAATCTGGCCAACTACCTGCACTTCTCGACCGTCGGCGGCAACACCGTCGTCGAGATCAGTTCGACTGGCGGCTTCTCGGGCAGCTACACGCCCGCGGCGGTTGACCAGGTGATCACCTTGACGGGGCTGAACCTGGTGGGCAGCTTCAGCAATGACAACCAGGTCATCAACGACCTGCTGCAGCGCGGCAAGCTGGTGACGGACTGATGTGCAGAGGCCCGCTCAGGGCTCGACACTCAGTGTGCTGATCCACGGCCCGGTGGCGCCGTCGATACCGCAGTCCCACAGGCGGGCGGCATCGATGGCGTCGGACACCCCCTCGGCATAGACCTGGATGCCCAGGCCATGCAGCAGTGCAACGGTGCTGCGCACGAACAGCGCGCGGTGCTCGTCGCGGCCGACACCGGCGACCACCGAGGCGTCGAGCTTGAGGTAATCGAGCCCAGCCTCGAACAGCCGCGGAATCTGCCCCAGCCGCTCGCCTGCATGTTCAATGCCGAAGCGCGCGCCGGTGGGCCGCAGTTGCCGCCCCAGTTCACGCAGCAGCTCGAAATGCTCGACCGCCGCGGTCTCCGTCACCTCCAGCCAGATCAGCTTGGCGGCCTGGGGCATCGCCCACAGCGTGGCGCGCACGCGGGCGGCAAAGCCGCTGTCCTGCAATGAGGCCGGCGACACGTTGACACAGCGCGGTCGGCCGTCGTGATCGGCAGCGCCCAGCGCCAATGCCAGCGCACGCTCGTCAACCGCCACGGTGAGCCGGCTGCGCACGGCCAGCGGCAACCAGCGTGCGGCAGGCTCGAAAGCGCCGCCGGTCTCCAGCTGCAAACGCAGCGGGCATTCCAGATGCAGAAGCTGGCGCTGCGCATTGAGCACCGGAAACTCCATCAGCCGCACGCGATCGGCCTGCCCCAAGGCCATCTCGATGCGCTGGCGCCAAGCGCCTTCGCCGAGGATGGCCAAACCGCCCGGCGGGTGCGGACCGACTTCGACCGCAAACGCGCCGCGGATTTCGGCACGCGCCAGGGCCGCATCGGCCGCGCCCATCACCTGCCCGGCCTGCATGCCACGGTGGACCTCGACCGCACCGATGCACACCGCCGCGCCGTTGCCCAGCGTCGGCAGCACCAGCCGCAAGGCTTGCGCCAGGGTCTGCGCGGTTTCGTGGAGCACCCCCGGTGCAGGCAGGCACATGGCGAAGTCCGAGCCGTTCAAACGGCCCAGGAAACAGCCTTTGACCTCGTCGGCATAGGGCTGCAGCGACTGCGCAATCGTCACCAGCATGCGGTCGGTCGCGGCATGGCCGAACTGGCGGTTCAGCGCGGCCAGCTCCATCACCCGCAGCAGCACCAGGCCGCCCTCAGCGGGGCCGTCCTCACGCTGCAGGGACGCGGCCAGCTGGAACAAGAAATGGCTGCGGTTGGACAGCCCGGTCAACGCGTCGCCGTTGACCTGCCGGTGCAGCACATCGAGTTGCGTGGCCTGCGCCCGCGATGTCACCCGCAGCCGCTCGACCAGCGAATTCATGGCGCGTGCGAGGCGTTGCAGTTCGGGAACGCGAGGCTCCGCCGCAGTGACGAATTCACCCTGTTCGAGCGAGTGGGCCTGCGCCACCGCCACCTCCAGCGGCCGGCTGATGCGCCGCACGACCAGCCAGCCCAGGCCCGCCGCCAGCAACCCGACCAGCCCCATGGCCAACGCAGCGCGCAGCGTGCTGGACCACAAGGCATCGTGGGCATACGACACCTGACTTTCCACCAGAATCTGGCCCAAGGCTCGCCAGCCATCGGACACCTGTGCACTGCCGGGCTCGGACACGATGGGCACCGCCGACACGAACCAGGCCGGTGCCCTGCCCCGTTGCACGCCCGCCTCACGGCTGAAGACCACCTTGCCATCGGCAGAACGCAGTTGCACGCGCTGGTAATAGCCGGTGTCGAACTGCGCGCTCATCAACAGCGACATCAGCTCGGCATTGCCCTGTTGCTGCGACAGCGCCAGCGCCAGCGATGCGGCGTTGTCGCTGTTCTTCAGCCGCAACTGCGTTTGCAGCAGGTCGCGCGCCGAGGTGGTGGCCACGCCCACGCTGCCCATGAAGGCCAGCAACACAGTGGCCAGCAGCAGCAGCCAGACTTGACGGATCAGCGACATGATCGCTCCTTGTAATCGATGAATGGGCCCGGCGACCTCATGGCGGGAACCCTTCGGCGCGGGCCTTGGCCAGTACGTCGCGCCAGCGCGACAGGCGCGCCTGCGGATCGCCAGCCGACTGCACCCCAGTGCCCTGCCACAGGCCGTCGGCATTGAAGCTGAACACCGGCGTCAGATCGGGTCGACGAGAGGCTGTGCGTACGTCGGTGATCAGGTTGTCCAGAATCAACGGCTCGGCATCTGGCAATGCGTAGTACGCCAACACCATGTGCGCCTGCACGGGGCCTCCCGGCCCACCCAACTGGGCACGCACGTAGACCAGCCGCAGCTTGTTGGCAGCGACCCCGACCGAGCGCAGGCTGAAGTACTTGGCCAGCGCATAGTCCTCGCAATCACCCTGGCCGCGGCCCAACATCTCGAACGGACTGGCCCAGTGGTCCACCTGACCCCACACCTGCTGATCATCGTGGAACACGATGCGGCGGTTGAAGAACTCGTTGATGGCCTGCAACCGGGCGAGGTCGTCCTGCCCCAGCCCGACCGCCAGCACCGGGCGCAGCGCCAGCCAGTGGGTCACGGCGTTCGGGCCTTGCGCCTGCGCAGCCAAGGCCATGCGGCCGACATCCCCAGCCGGTGTCGCCCACACGGCCGCCTGCAAACCGACCGCCAGGGCGCCACGCGCGATCCATCGCTGGCAGCGGCGGGCGTAGGCATTCATGGGCAGACGGCAATTCACGGGCGTCGGTCGCGCGCTCGTGTGGCACGGGCGTCAAGTTGGGGGTGCAGCGCACCAGCACCGAAAAATGCGGGCGCAGGTGTGATACATCGTTGTCGTCCACCCGCACCCCAACTTGAGTCGCACCCCCTTGCTGACGCTGGCGACACCGTCATCCAGCGGATGTTGAATCTTGTTGCAAATGCGTCACTTCAGCGTCACGCCGGCGTCGGTGCGGCGCTTGTGCTGTGGCCAGGGCGACATAAACTCCGACCGGCCTCCAACCCGCGCGGCCCTTCGCCAGCTTTGATCGGCCGATCGAACCTTAAAGCGTCACCTTCTGTGACCTCCCTCCTATGCGCCACACCAGCCCCTTGATTGCCCTCGCCGTTGCTTTGCTGTGCCAGGGGCTGTCCGCGCAAGCGCAGTCGCAGGCGCAGACCATCGCAACCGATCCCCTGCGCCATGCGGTCGAAATGGCGCTGACCAAGAATCCGGAGGTGACCTCGCGCTTCAATGCCTACCGGGCCGCCGGCGATGCGGTGGACGTGGTGCGCGGTGGATTGCGCCCGCGTGTCGACCTGAACGCCAGCGTCGGCATCGACCGCGACAAGATCACCTCGCGTGCGCCAGACACCGAGTCGCTGTCGCGCAATGGTGTCGCCCTGACACTGACCCAGCTGCTGTGGGACGGTCTGGGCACGCAGCGCGAGGTCGAACGCTTCGGTCACGACCGACTGGCGCGCTATTTCGACCTGCTGGAAGCCACCGAGCAGACCACGCTGGAGGCCGCGCGCGCGTTGTACGACGTGCAGCGTTTTCAGCGCCTGGTCGCATTGGCGGAAGACAACTACGTGCAGCACCGCTATGCCTCGCAGCAGATTCAGTCGCGTTTCAGTGCCGGCGTCGGGCGCGGGGTGGACCTGGAGCAGGTGAACGCCCGCTTGGCACTGGCCGAATCGAATCTGACCACCGAGTCCGCCAACTTGCACGATGTGATGGCGCGCTACGTGCGCATCGTGGGTGAAGTTCCACCCCAGCGCACCAGCGCCACCCCGCCACTGGCCGTGCTCAGCGCTGCGGTGCCCGCCAGCAGCGCCGAGGTGCTCAACCGAGCCGTGGTGCAAAGCCCAGCCGTCAGTGCCGGCATCGAAGCGGTGCGCGCCTCGCGCCTTTCAGGGCAGGTGCGGGAGTCGGCGTTCCAGCCCCGCATCGAGGCCCGGGTGCGCAGCGGTGTCGGGCACAACTTCGACGGCGTGCGCGACCAGAAGCGAGACAGCTCGGCCGAGGTGGTGCTGAACTGGAACCTGTACAGCGGCGGCTCCGATCAGGCCCGTGTTCGCCAGCAGGTCAACCTGCTCGGCCAAGCCGAAGACCTGCGCGACAAGACCTGTCAGGACGTGCGCCAGACGGCAGCCATTGCCTACAACGACACCCGCAAACTGACCGAGCAGTTGGTGCTGCTCGACCGCAACACGCTGGCCATCGAGAAGGCGCGCGATGCCTACCGCCAGCAGTTCGACATCGGCCAGCGCAGCCTGCTCGACTTGCTGAACTCTGAAAACGAGCTGTACACCGCGAGGCGCGCCTATGCCAATGCCGAATACGACCGCGCACTGGCATTCGCACGCACGC
>JAKFUQ010000094.1 GCA_021732645.1 Rhizobacter sp.
GTGCTGCCAGCGTCGTCCCCGCAGGCAGCACGAACTGCACCACGTAGCGGCCCGTCGCGCCGGGCAGAGGCGTTTGGGTCACCGGGGCGGTCATCTCCAGCGTGGTGGGCGCGGCAGTCTGCGTCACCGGGGCCGTCATCGCCAGCTTTTTCTCGCCCTTGTTCTTGCCGAAGATGTAGCCGGCCAGGATCGGAAATGCCAGGTCGCCGGCCTCGGCGGCATCGGCTTCGATCGTCACCTCGGCCACCACATACGGCGCGTACTGACGCACTTCCACCTCGCCGCCGAGGCTGCGCATCACCTCATAAGTGGGTTCTTCGATGGCGTGGCTGGGCATGGCGAACACGAACGTGGCAGCCGCGGTGATCAAGAGGTTCAGATGTTTGTGCATGCATGATGCTCGTCGCGTTGCGTGGGCCGGCTGAAAACAGGGGCATTCGGCGTCGCCAAGGAGCAGGGTGACGGTGAGGTGTGCTTCAGTATTCCGGTGCCGCCTGGCGCCTGAGTCGGCGCGACACCGCACAGAACGGCCCACTGCCATCGCATCGAGGAACCCGCATGTCCCAAAGTACCCAGATCAACCGCCGCATCGTGCTCGCCGCCCGCCCCAGTGGCGCTGTCGGCCTTGAGCACTTTTGCCTTGAAGAAGTCGCCGTGCCCGTGCCTGCAGAAGGCCAACTGCTGCTGCGCACCGTGTTCCTGTCGCTCGACCCCTACATGCGCGGGCGGATGAACGATGCGCCTTCGTATGCGCCGTGCGTGCAACTCGGCGAGGTGATGACGGGTGGCGCGGTGTCGCAGGTGGTCACGTCGCTGCACCGCGACTTTCAGCCCGGCGACCGGGTGATGGGCTACACCGGCTGGCAGGACTACGCGCTGTCCGACGGACGTGGGCTCACCAAACTACCCGCCGACATGGCGCACCCATCGCTTGCGCTCGGCGTGCTCGGCATGCCCGGCTTCACCGCCTACATGGGGCTGATGGACATCGGCCGGCCGTTGCCCGGCGACACGCTGGTGGTCGCGGCCGCCAGCGGCGCGGTCGGCGCGGTGGTCGGGCAGATCGCCAAGATCAAGGGCTGCCGCGTCGTCGGCATGGCCGGTGGGACCGACAAATGCCGCTTCGTCGTTGATGAACTCGGCTTCGACGCCTGCCTGGATCGCCGCAGCCCCGACCTGCCCGTGCAACTGGCGGCGGCCTGCCCAGGCGGCATCGACATCTATTTCGAGAACGTCGGCGGTGCCGTCTTCGACGCCGTGCTGCCGCTGCTCAACACCCACGCCCGCGTGCCGGTGTGCGGGCTGATCTCGCTCTACAGCGGCGGTGGGTCAGTGGCAACGACAGCGCCGGGTTCAGCAACCAGCGCCGATCGACTGCCCGCGCTGACCCGCACGCTGCTCGTCAAACGCATCCGCATGCAGGGCTTCATCATCTTCGACTACGAAGGCAGGCAGGCGGAGTTTCTGGGGCCGATGCAGCAGTGGCTGGCCGAAGGCAAGGTCAAGTTTCGCGAGGATGTCGTCGAGGGGCTGGAAAACGCCCCGAGTGCATTCATCGGGCTGCTGCAGGGCGCGAATTTCGGGAAGCTGGTGGTGCGGGTGACGGGAGCCTGACGCGCAACGGCAGGTTGGTGGAAGCTCACAAGCACGTGGGCATAGTCTGACACGCGGGCGGGGGCTTGTCTGACCGAGCGCCAGCCGGGCGGCAAAAAGAATACCTTGGCAGCACCCGCGGACAGCCACTTCGGCTGCCGGGTCACCGGAGAACAACATGGACAAGCACAACCCTCCCGAATCGTTCGGCGTTTTCAAGCCCGTCGGACACGTCGTCATCACCTTTCGCAGCGCAGCCGATGTGCAAGCGGCGGAACGTGCCCTGAGCGAACAAGGTTTTGCGGCCAGCGAGATGGTGCGCTACACCTCGGCCGAAATGATCGCCCAGGTCGATGATGAAATCGACAGGGCCAGCCCGATGGCGGCGATTGGGCAAGACCTGAACCTCATCAAGGCGCACCGTGTATCGGCGCAAGAGGGTTGCAGCTTCCTGGTCGTGCATGCGCCGGACGATGCACACGTCGAGAAGGTCGATGCGGTGGTGCACACACTGAAAGCGGTGGCCGCGCAGCGCTATGGCCGCTTTATCACCGAAGAGCTGATCGATGCCGATGACGCGCGCAATCAGACCAACGAGTCCGGCGATACCGGGCTGGACAACGTGGCGCGGAGCAAGCAGCGCTGAGCGGCGCCAGCGAAAGCACCACTGAACGCCATCGACACCCGGACACGGTACATTCCCGGCATGTCGATCCGCGTTCGCACTGTCTTGATGTGGCTGCTGCTGTGGGCGCTGCCCATGCAGGGTTACGCGGCTGCGACGATGCTCAACTGCGGGCCGAACCACCACCGCATGGCGGTGGCTGCGCAATCGAGCGAGGCGACATCGGCGAGCACGCAGGCCCACCACTCGCATACTGGCATGCAGGGCTCGGATGTTCACCATTCGGTGCCTGCATCAGGCGAGCTTGGTTCCCACCTTTCCGACCCTGCCTCGAAGTTCAAGTGCAGTGCGTGTGCCGCGTGCTGCGTCGGTGCGGCCCTGCCCATGGCACCGCTGGTGTTTGCGGCTGCGGTTCCGAGCCGCGCGCCAACGTCTGCCTTCTCCATCGGCCCCATCGGTTTCCTGACCGACGGGCCTGACCGACCTCCCCGAACCCACCTCGTCTGACCGGCGTGTACTCGCCTGCGCTGCGCCATGGCGTGGCCGATGGCTGTGTGTCGACACGGCTGCGCGCGTACTTCCATTGACCGTTGCCTGCGGCTGCGAGCCCAGGCCATTCGAGACGAGGTTCCTTATGTTTTCAAACTTCACGGCAGCCGGGCTGCCCCTGTGGGTCGCCATTGGCTTGTGCCTGACGGTGGCCCATGCCGCTGCGCAGGCCACGCATCTCGCACCGTCGGCTGCCAACGAGGCCACGGCAGCGCACCCTGCGGACGCCAAGGCCCCCGTTCCCGCGGCGCTGTATCGATCGCCGTTCACCGGCTATCAGGCCTACCCCGACACCCCCGTCGCACCCTGGCGCGACAGCAACGAGTTGGTGCGCCAGCGCGGCGGTTGGCGCGCCTATGCGCGCGAGGCGGCCGAGCCTGCGGCCGCTGCATCCTCGGCCGAGGGCGCTGCCTCGGCTCCGCCCACATCGCCTGCTGGCCATTCCGGCCATCGAATGAAGTGAGGCACACCCGATGATTTCATCCTATCTGCCTTCGCCACGCCGCCGAGTGGCAGCAGCGGCATTTTCGTTGCTCACGCTCAGCGGCTGCGCCTCGCTGCAACCCGATGCCGGCTTCGGTGTCGTCGAGCAACAGGCCAAAGCCCGGCTCGGCAAAGACGCGGTTTGGGCGCGCTCGGACAGCGAGCGGGACATGCTGGCCGCGCGCGTCGCCGAACTGCTGGGTCAGCCCTTGTCGGTCGATGCCGCGATCCAGGTCGCGCTGCTGAACAACCGAGGCCTTCAAGCGGCGTTCGACCAGATCGGCATCGCCGATGCAGACCGCGTGCAAGCCGGGCTGCTGCCGAATCCTGGCTTCAGCTTCGGGCGCTTGCGTCAAGGCCCGAGCGGCAGCAGCACCGAAATCGATCGCAGCCTCACCTTCAACCTGTCTCGGCTGCTGCTGCTGCCGGTGGCACGGCAAATCGAGCGCCAGCGTTTCGAGGCGACGCGAGGTGCGGCGTTGATGAGCGTCTTGACGCTCGCTTCGCAAACCCGCAGGGCCTACTACTTGGCGGTGGCCGCCGACGAAACCGTGCGCTACCTGTTGAAGGTGCAAACAGCCGCTGAAGCGGGTGCTGAGCTGGCATGTCGGCAGGCGCAAGTCGGCAACTGGAACAAGCTCGAACAAGCGCGCGAGCAAAGCTTTTACGCCGATGCCGCGCTGAACCTTGCCCGCGCCGAGCAATCGCGCAGTACCGCCCGCGAGCAGTTGACGCGGCTGCTCGGTCTGTGGGGGCTGCAAACCGATTTCCGCCTGCCAGATCGCCTGCCCGACCTGCCCGCGATGCCCGTCGAGGAGCCCGGCATCGAGCAGACCGCGATGGCGCAGCGCATGGACGTTCAGGCGGCCACCTCGAGCAGCAAGCAGCTGGCCAAGAGCCTGGGCCTGACCCGCACGACGCGCTACATCAATGCGCTGGAGATCGGCGGCGCGCGCAATTCCTACAGCGATGAACCGAAAGAGAGTGGCTTCGAGATCAGCGTCGAGCTGCCGCTGTTCGATTGGGGCACCGCGCGTGTGGCCAAGGCCGAGGCGATCTACATGCAGTCGGTCAACCATGCGGCCGAAGTCGCGGTCAACGCGCGCAGCGAGGTGCGCGCGGCGTACTCGAACTACCGCATCCAGTACGACATTGCGCGCCACTACCGCGACGAAATCGTGCCGCTGCGCAAGCGAATCTCCGACGAGAACCTGCTGCGCTACAACGGCATGCTGATCGGCGTGTTCGAGCTGCTGGCCCACGCGCGCTCGCAGATCACCAGCGTCAACGGCTACATCGAGGCACTGCGCGACTTCTGGCTTGCGCAGGCTGACCTCGACAGCGCACAGATCGGCCCTGCTAACGCGGGCGCGATGTCTACTTCCATGACGCCTGCGATGTCCATGACGGACGGCGCTGCGGCAGCGCACTGAACCAAGGAAAGAACCATGTTCTCAAGACGCAACTTCTTTCGCAGCGCCGGGGCTGCTACTGCTGTGGTGGCCGCCGCCTCGGTGAGCCGGGTCGCGATGGCTGCACTGCCCGAGCCGGTCATGCAAACCAAGCCCGACACCATGCCGCCGCTGCTGCCGAATACCGGCCGCCCCTACAACCCGGTGGTCACGCTCAACGGCTGGACGCTGCCCTGGCGCATGAACAACGGAGTGAAGGAATTCCACCTTGTCGCTGAGCCGGTGGTGCGCGAAATGTCGCCCGGCTTCAAAGCGCATCTGTGGGGCTACAACGGCCAGTCACCGGGCCCGACGATCGAGGTGGTCGAAGGCGACCGCGTGCGCATCTTCGTCACCAACAAGCTGCCCGAGCACACCACCATCCACTGGCACGGCCAGCGCCTGCCCAACGGCATGGACGGCGTAGCCGGCCTGAACCAGCCGTCGATTCAGCCGGGCAAGACCTTCGTCTACGAGTTCGTTGCGCGGCGGCCCGGCACCTTCATGTACCACCCGCATGCCGACGAGATGGTGCAGATGGCGATGGGGATGATGGGCTTCTGGATCACGCACCCGAAGACACGGCACCCGTTGATCGAGGAGGTTGATCGCGACTTCGTCTTCCTGCTCAACGCCTACGACATCGACCCCGGTGCCTACACGCCAAAGATCATGACGATGATCGATTTCAACATCTGGTCGTGGAACAGCCGTGTCTTTCCGGGCATCGACTCGCTGAACGTGCGCAAAGGAGACAAGGTGCGCATCCGCATCGGCAACCTGACGATGACCAACCACCCGATCCACCTGCACGGCCATGAGTTCGTGGTCTCGGGCACCGACGGTGGCCCCACGCCCAGGGGCAGCCGCTGGCCCGAGGTGACCACCGACGTGGCGGTGGGCCAGATGCGGCAGATCGAATTTTTGGCCGACGAGGAAGGCGACTGGGCGTTCCACTGCCACAAGAGCCACCACACGATGAACGCGATGGGCCACGACGTGCCGACGATGATCGGCGTCGATCACCGCGGCATCGCCAAGCAGATCACCAGCCTGATCCCCGACTACATGGCGATGAGCGAACGCGGCATGGCCGACATGGCCGAGATGGAGATGCCGCTGCCCGACAACACCGAGCGGATGATGACCGGCGACGGCCCGATGGGATCGGTCGAGATGGGCGGCATGTTCAGCATGCTGGAGGTGCGCCGCGACCAGAAGGCCGGTGATTACAAAGATCCGGGGTGGTATCCGCACCCCAAGGGCACCGTCGCCTTCGAGTGGACGGGCGCGATGCCCGAGCCCGCGCGGTTCCAGTCAGAAGGCGGGCCATCGATGCCCGCGAAGAACATGCCTTCCCAGGACATCGAAGTGCAGGTGCGCAAGCCGGTGAAAGTTCCCGGTGGCGGTCACTCAGGCCACTGAAATGTGACCCCCGCCAACCCC
>JAKFUQ010000088.1 GCA_021732645.1 Rhizobacter sp.
GTGCAACCCGGCCTCGCCCTGCGTCGCATGGCCGGTGACCAGCATGACGCCGTGAGCATGCGCGCGGTGCGTCAGCGGCACCTGCAAGGCGGTCGCCGCGGCCAGGCCCGAGGTGATGCCGTTGGCGACTTCGACCCTGACGCCGCGCGCACGCAGGTACTCGGCTTCTTCACCGCCACGACCGAACACGAACGGGTCGCCGCCCTTGAGTCGCACCACCCGCTCGCCAGACTGCGCCTCGCGCAGCATCAGTTGCTGGATGAAGACCTGCGGCGTGCTCTGGCAGCCACCACGCTTGCCGACATGAACGATGCGTGCCGAGCGACGGGCGTAGCGCAGCACCGCGTCGCCAACCAGGTCGTCCACCAGCAGCAGCGTGGCGCGGCGGATCGCATGCACGGCCCGGACCGTCAGCAGGTCCGGGTCGCCCGGCCCGGCGCCCACCAGCCAGACAGTGGGAGCAGCAGTGGTCGTCGTCATCGCGTTCAATGCCGCAGGGGAACCACGCCAACCTGAGGCAGCTTGGCAAGGCCGATGGCCCGGGCGTGATCTTCGAAGCCCTTGTTCTTCCAGAAGAAAGCGCCGGGCATGGTGGTCGGAATCACCAACACATAAAAAAGTGCGCGGCCAACGAGGCTGCTCGCCACAGCGATCGCACAAACCACCGCCCAGCCCATCAACGTCGTGTTGCCCGGCCCGTTGCGCAGCAGCATGACGGCCAGCAGTGCAACCGCCAACGCGATGTTGGTGCCCAGCAGCGCGTTGCGCAGCAAAAAGGTCTTGCCGAAGGTGGTGATTTGCACGTAATGCGAGGCGCCGCCTTCGTGTTCGGCCCGGCCCATGTCGCGGGCGTGCGCCCAGTGACCGATGGCTTCGACCATCAAGCCGCCGGTCAACACCAGGGCGCAGACCCAGGTGGCGCCGAACACGCTCAAGCCGCTGAGTGCCAGCGTGGGGATGATCACCCCACCCGCCAGCACAGCACCCAGCGACATCGCGCTGCCGAAGAACGCCGTGGCAACCTGCCAGTGATCCCAGAACGGCCGCGCCTTGATGCGGTAGCAGCGGTTCATGTAGTACAGACCCACCGCGCTGCCCAGCACGGCGACAACGCCAAAGAATGCCGCAATGCCATGCACCACCGGGATGCTCATCAGGCGGGAGATGTCGGCCCCGAACACGCTTTGCCAGATAGTCTGGAACCACGGTGCATCGGGCAGGCTAAAGGCGGTGTGCGCGCTCATCGCGCCCACGAAAATGGCGATGCCCAGCCCTTCACGCGAGACCGGCGAATGGCGCAGGTTGTTGAAGCCGCGGTAGAAGCGCTTGGGCTTGCCCAGGTGCATCGTCGACATGAACAGGCCGAACGCCACCAACATCACGTTGACGATGGCCAGCGGCACGTACAGCGCCGACTCTGCAAACGCAACAAAGCCGCCGATGCCCACCAGCGCACCGAGAAACTGCAAGGCGAAGGCACCGGCGGCCATCTGCGCGGCCAGGGTGAACAGCACCAGCGGGTTCTCGCGCGAGCTGAGGCGCGCCAGGTTCCAGTGCGTCTCGCGACCCTGCTTGTGGTCGATGGCGGGGCGGTAGCGGCCCTTGTCGTCCTTGTGGTACTTCAGTGGCATCGAGTCGGTGCGCTTCATCTCGTCGGGCAGTTGCTTGATCTGCTGGAAACGGATGTTGGGCTGCGTGATCTCGGGCGACGGAAAGCCCGGGATTTCGATGCGCGCCTGCTCGCGGCCTTCGGGGATTTTTTCGATCACGCCGAAGTCGAGCGCGTTGCCCACGCAGGCCGCGACGCAGGCCGGCTTCAGGCCCACTTCGAGCCGGTCGACGCACATATTGCACTTCGAGACCTGGCCCTTCACCGGATCGAGCTGCGGCGCGTTGTACGGGCAGACCCAGGTGCAGTAGCCGCAGCCGAAGCAGGTTTCGGGGTCTTGCAGCACGGCGCCGTATTCGGCGTGCTTGGTGTAGGCGCGCGTCGGGCAGCCCTTCAGGCACACCGGGTCATCGCAGTGGTTGCACGCCATCGAAATGTTCATGCGCTTGTAGTCGGGAAAGCTGCCGCCCTCGACATAGCCGACCGAGCGGAACGCCAGATGCGCCGGGTTGTCATTCTTCTCGCTGCACGCGGCTTCGCAGGCGTGGCAACCGATGCAGTTGTCGGCGGTGAAATAAAAGCCGTGCTGCTTGTTGCGGTTCGGGTTGGTGCCCACCGCCGGGTTCTCGTTGATGTACATCGAGCGACCGACCGGAGCCTTCTTCTCGGTCAGGTCGATCAAATCGATCTTCTGGCCGTAGCGGTTGTTCTCGGGGATGTCGATGTCGGACAGCCGCGCGTAGTGCTGCTCTTCGGTGCGAATCTCCCAGATCTGGCGGGCGGCGGGCGGCGGCATGAAGTCGATCGTCGTCGCAGCCGAGGCGATCAGGTCGTCGATAGGCAGCGTGCTGGTTTTCATTTCAAAGACTCCATGGGCGATACGCGAGCTGCGCTGCCGGAAACGTTGGGTTCATGCTTCGAGTGCACCAGTGAGGCGCGGCAAAGGCGCGTTTGGGCTGGCTGCAGCGCTTCGTCGAGGTGGTCTCCGCTGCGCTGCGACTGCCCTGCGATGCTCGGTCTCGTGGCCGCGTCGCGGAACTCGCTGCGCTCACTGCGTTCGCTGCACTCGAACAACCGCGCCGAGTCAGTGCTTGATGCGCGCTGTGCGCGCGGCCACGAGCCCTGCGCTTCTCGGCACCTCGAAGGCGCGAAGCAGCCAGCCCAAACGCGCCTTTGCGGGACGGTTGTCGCTCTTCGACGAAAGCAAGCCAAACCCAGCTTCGCGGCAGGCGGCACCCGGTGGGGACGATTTCTGTGGCGACGAGAAGCGCAGGCCTGGGGTCGGCGCGCACAGCGCGCTTCGTCATCTGACTCGTCGCGGTTGTCTGAACGTCGTGAGCGCAGCGAACAGAGTGAGTTCCGCGACGCCACCCCAGGCCGAGCATCGCAGTGCAGTCGGCGCGCAGCGCCGACCGCCACAGCATGAGCCCCCACCGGGTGCCGCCTGCCGCGAAGCGCCGACCTGTGGTGCTGGTCGAATGGCTTCATCGCAGTCGAGTCATCAAAACGCACGCCGCTCAAGATTGAATCGGGCCGCTTCCTTCTGGTCGATCTTCTCCACCCGCACCGCGTTCTGCTTGAACGCGGGCTGGCGCGAATGCGGGTCGAGCAGGCCGAGCGTCAGGCGGTTGACGCAATCGTGGAAATGGAAGGGCACGAACAGCATGTCGCGGCCGACGCGCTGGGTGAGCTGCACCATCACCACCGCGTCGCCACGACGGCTCACCAGCCGAACGTAGCTCGAATGTTCGATGCCCAATTCGTCGGCCGCATCGGGGTTCATTTCCATGTACGGCGTCGGGCTGAACTTGTTGCAGTTGCCGATCTTTCCGGTGCGCGTGCGGGTGTGAAAATGCTCGACCACGCGGCCTGAGTTCAGCCAGAACGGGTACTCGGCATCGGGGCATTCGTTGTTGTTGACGAAACGCACCGGGATCAGCTTGGCGTGGCCATCGGGTGTCTGGAAACGGCCGTCGGTATAGAGGCGTGGGTCGCCAAGGTAGTCCTGGCGTTGCTGCATGTCGAAGCCGCCGTCAATGACGCCTGCGCTGCTGATCTTTGCCGCGTCGGCCTCCGCCTGCGCTTCGCTGTACGGCCACTGGATGCCGCGCGCCGCCTCGATGCGGTCGTAGCTCATGCCGGAAATATCGAGCGTGCGCCCTGCCCCCTTCGACAAGGCCTTCATCTCGTTGAACGCGCCTTCGGGCGTCGGCGGGAAGTGGATCTTGTTGCGGTCCTCGAAGCGCTTGGACAGCTCGTTGAAGATCCAAAAATCGGGTTTGCTGTCGGCGTAGGGCTTGAGCACATTGCGCGTCAGGTTGACGCGGCGCTCGGTGTTGGTGTGGCAACCCTCTTTTTCGGCCCACACGGCGGCAGGCAGGAAGACGTGCGAGTACTTGTTCGTCTCCACGTCTTCGTAGACGTCCTGCACGACCAGGAATTCGAGGTTCTCCATCGCCTTGACGATGCGCGGCTGGTTGGCCATCGAGGTCATCGGGTTGGTGGCGACCAGCCACAGGCCCTTGATCTCGCCGGTTTCGATGGCGGGGAAGATGTCGGTCTGCGCCAGGCCGCGCTTGGCCGGGAAAAAGGCCTCGTCGATGCCCCAGAAATCGGCCACCGTCTTGCGGTCTTTTTCTTTTTCCAGCGCGCGGTAGCCCGGCAGGCCCGAGCACGACGACCACTCGCGCGTGCCCATGGCGTTGCACTGGCCAGTGATCGACAAACTGGTGCCACCCGGAATGCCGATGTTGCCGGTGATGAGGTTCAGGTTGTTGATGTTGACCACGCCATCGGAGCCGTGCGTGGACTGGTTGATGCCCATCGTCCAGATGCTCATCGCCGCCGGTGCCTTGGCATAGATGCGCGCCACGGTGCGGATGCGGTCTTCGTCGATGCCGCAGACGTGCTGCGCGGTCTTCGGGTCGTAGTCGGCGAGCAGTTGGCGCAGGCCTTCGATGCCCTGCGTGTGCTTCGCGATGTAGGCGTCGTCTTGCAGGCCTTCGTTGAAGATCACATGCATCATCGCGTTGATCAACACGGTGTCGGTGCCCGGCGTGATCGGCAGGTGGATGTCGGCGAACTGCGCCAGCATCGTCACGCGCGGGTCGACGACGATCAGCGGGAACTTGCGCGCCTCGAGCGCTTCCTTCAGCCGCCAGTAGATGATCGGGTGCTGCTCCGGCAGGTTGGAGCCGAAGGCCATCAGGCAGTGCGTGTGCTCGAAGTCACCGTAGCAGCCGGGTGGTCCGTCGGAGCCAAAGCTGCGCTTGTAGCCCGACACGGCTGAGGCCATGCACAGCGTGGTGTTGCCGTCGTAATTGTTGGTGCCGATCTGGCCGCGCACCAGCTTGCCCAGCGTGTAGAACTCTTCGGTGAGCAACTGGCCGGTGGAGACGATGGCAAACGAATCGCGGCCGTACTTGGCCTGAATCTCCTTGATCTTCGCCGCGGTTCTATCCAGCGCCATGTCCCAGCTGGCAGGCTGAAACGGCAGGTGCGCCTTGTCGCGCATCAGCGGGATCTTGCCGCGCCCGGGCGAGTCGAACAGCTCGTGTTCGAGCAGGCCCTTGATGCACAGCTTGCCGCGGTTCACATCGGCACCGGCATGGCCGCGGCTGGTCACGATCTTGCCGTCGTCGTTCAGGCCGATCTCGATGGCGCAGCCAGTCGAGCAGTAGTTGCAGGTGGTGTACTTCCACTCCTTCACCTGCTTGGCAGGGATGGCGATGGGCTTGCGGTGCGTGCGTCCGAACAGCATGGTGGATTCCGGGGTCAGGCCGTTTCAGCTCGCTTCGGCCCGGCCACCGGGCGTGGCAGGTCGATCGCAAGGGTGGCGATTTCAGTGCTGTCGAGGTGCACCGCACCCTCTTCGACCTTCACTGCGAAGGTCGGCACGCAGCCAACGTCTGGCGCGCGGGCGCAGCCGTCGCCGAACGAAATGTTCCAGTTGTGCAGCGGGCAGGCCACGCTTTCACCGGCAACGATGCCCTGGCTCAATGGCCCGCCCTTGTGCGGGCAGCGGTCGAGCAGCGCGAACACCTTGTCTTCCGCATTGCGGAAAACGGCAATGTCCATGCCTTGCTTGCGCGAGACGCGACGCGAGCCGAGCACCGGGATGTCGCTCACCAGACAGATTTTTTTCCAAACACTCACAGTGGCTTCGCTCATACCGAGATGACCTCGAACTGCCTGGTGTCGACCGCCGCCTTGTCGAACTCAAACCAGGGATCGGGTTCGCCATCGAGCGCGGCTTGCAACTGCGCCCACAAGGCTTTGCGTCCTTCATGGTCGTCGAGGATTTTTTTCTTCACGTGATCCAGACCAACCCGGCTGACGTAATGCACGGTGCGTTCCAGGTACCAGCCTTCCTGGCGGTAGAGCTCGCAGAACGCGC
>JAKFUQ010000212.1 GCA_021732645.1 Rhizobacter sp.
AACCCACACAGTTTCCCACCGGATTCCGACTCGCAGCGTCTGCTGCGGGGCAGAGCTGGGCGCACAACGGAGACTTCCTTGCTGCCCGTCCTGCCCCCCGCAATCCTTGTTCTCGCAGACGGCTCCCGGTTCATCGGCATATCGATCGGCTCCCCCGGACAGACCTGCGGTGAGGTGGTGTTCAACACCGCGCTCACCGGCTACCAGGAGATCCTCACCGACCCCAGCTACTGCCGTCAGATCGTCACGCTGACCTATCCGCACATTGGCAGCTACGGCGTCAATGCGGAAGACGTTGAATCCGACCGCGTTCACGCTGCCGGTTTGATCATCAAGGACCTGCCGATCCTGCCGTCGAACTTTCGGATGACCGAGACGTTGCCGCAGTACCTGCAGCGCGAACGAACGGTGGCCATTGCCAACATCGACACCCGTCGACTGACTCGACTGCTGCGCACCACGGGCGCGCAAAACGGCTGCATCCTGACGCTGGACGTTGGCGCGACGCTGACCGAGGCCCACTTTGCCCAGGCCTTGGCGGCCGCACGCGCTGCGCCGAGCATGGCCGGGCTCGACCTCGCCAAGGTAGTCAGCAGCACCGAACGCAGCGAGTGGACCGAAACCGAATGGGAGCTGATCGGCGGTTACGGCCGCTTGAGCGCCCCGCGCTTCCATGTCGTCGCGTACGACTTCGGCGTCAAGCGCAACATCCTGCGGATGCTGGCCAGACGCGGTTGCAAGGTCACCGTCGTGCCAGCGCAGACGGCGGCCGACGAGGTGCTGGCCTTTAAGCCAGACGGCATCTTCCTCAGCAACGGTCCCGGCGACCCGCAACCCTGCAACTACGCCATCGAAGCCACCCGCGCCTTGATCGACACCGGCATCCCGACCTTCGGCATCTGCCTCGGCCACCAGATCCTGGCGCTGGCCTCCGGCGCCAAGACCTTCAAGATGAAATTCGGCCACCACGGCGCCAACCACCCGGTGAAAGACCTGGACAGCGGCCGCGTGAGCATCACCAGCCAGAACCACGGCTTCGCCGTCGACGAGACCACCTTGCCGAACAACCTGAGACCGACCCACGTGAGCCTGTTCGATGGCACCTTGCAAGGCCTGGCGCGCACCGACCGCCCGGCGTTCTGTTTCCAGGGCCACCCCGAGGCCTCGCCCGGCCCGCACGACATCGGCTACCTGTTCGACCGCTTCACCAGTTTGATGGGAGGTCAGCATGCCTAAGCGCGCCGACCTTCAATCCATCCTGATCATCGGTGCCGGTCCGATCATCATCGGTCAGGCCTGCGAGTTCGACTACTCCGGCGCTCAGGCCTGCAAGGCGCTGCGCGAAGAGGGCTACCGCGTCATCCTCGTCAACAGCAACCCGGCGACGATCATGACCGACCCGGAAATGGCCGACGCCACCTACATCGAGCCCATCACCTGGCAGGTGGTCGAGAAAATCATCGTCAAGGAACGGCTGCGCTTTCCCGGCGAGAAGATGGCGGTGCTGCCGACCATGGGCGGGCAAACCGCGCTGAACTGCGCCCTCGACCTGCACAAGCACGGTGTGCTGGCGAAGTACGACGTCGAGATGATCGGCGCCAATGAAAAAGCGATCGAGAAGGCCGAAGACCGCCTGAAGTTCAAGGACGCGATGACCGGCATCGGCCTGGGGTCGGCGCGCAGCGGCATCGCGCATTCGATGGAAGAAGCGTTGGCGGTGCAGAACGAGATCATGCTGCTGACCGGCAGCGGTGGCTTTCCGATGGTGATCCGGCCCAGCTTCACGCTGGGTGGCACCGGCGGTGGCATCGCCTACAACCCGGACGAATTCGAAGAGATCTGCAAGCGCGGCCTGGACCTGTCGCCGACCAAGGAATTGCTGATCGAGGAAAGCCTGATCGGCTGGAAAGAGTTCGAGATGGAGGTGGTGCGCGACAAGGCGGACAACTGCATCATCGTCTGCGCGATCGAGAACCTGGACCCGATGGGCATCCACACCGGTGACTCGATCACGGTGGCGCCGGCCCAGACGCTCAGCGACAAGGAGTACCAGCTGTTGCGAAACGCGTCGATTGCGATCCTGCGCGAGATCGGCGTCGACACCGGCGGCTCGAACGTGCAGTTCGCGATCAACCCGAAAGACGGCCGGATGGTCGTCATCGAGATGAATCCGCGCGTGTCACGCTCGTCGGCGCTGGCCTCGAAGGCGACCGGTTTCCCGATCGCCAAGGTGGCTGCCAAGCTGGCGGTGGGCTATACCCTTGATGAGCTGCGCAACGACATCACCGGCGGCGCCACACCGGCCAGTTTCGAGCCCAGCATCGACTACGTGGTGACGAAGATCCCGCGTTTCGCGTTCGAGAAATTCCCGGCCGCCGACTCGCACTTGACGACGCAGATGAAGTCGGTCGGCGAGGTGATGGCAATGGGCCGCACCTTCCAGGAAAGCTTCCAGAAGGCGCTGCGCGGGCTGGAAACCGGCATCGATGGCTTGAGCGAAAGAAGCACCGACCGCGACGAGATCATCGAGGAGATCGGCGAGGCCGGGCCGGAGCGCATCCTCTATGTCGGCGATGCCTTCCGCATCGGCATGAGCCTGCAGGAGGTGTTCGAGGAAACCGCCATCGACCCGTGGTTCCTGGCGCAGATCGAGCAGCTGATTCAGACCGAGCAGGCGCTCGCGGGACGCGACTTGCACAGCTTGTCGAAGGATGAGCTGCGCTACCTGAAACAAAAGGGCTTTTCGGACCGCCGACTCGCCAAGCTGCTGGGCACGAACCAGCACCTCGTGCGCGAAGCGCGCTGGGCCGCCAACGTGCGACCGGTGTTCAAGCGCGTCGACACCTGTGCCGCAGAGTTCGCGACGCAGACCGCGTACCTGTATTCGACCTACGACGAAGAGTGCGAGGCCGAGCCCACCGACCGCCAAAAGATCATGGTGCTGGGCGGCGGGCCGAACCGCATCGGCCAGGGCATCGAGTTCGACTATTGCTGCGTGCACGCGGCACTCGCGATGCGCGAGGACGGCTACGAGACCATCATGGTCAACTGCAACCCCGAGACCGTGTCGACCGACTACGACACCTCGGACCGCCTCTACTTCGAGCCGGTGACACTCGAAGACGTGCTCGAGATCGTCGCGAAGGAAAAGCCGGTTGGCGTGATCGTGCAGTACGGCGGGCAGACGCCGTTGAAGCTGGCGCTTGACCTGGAGCGTGCGGGTGTGCCGATCGTCGGTACCTCGCCCGACAGCATCGACGTGGCCGAAGACCGCGAGCGCTTCCAGAAGCTGCTGCACGAGCTCGGCCTGAAGCAGCCGCCGAACCGCACCGCGCGCACCGAGGAGCAAGCGATGCTGCTGGCGCAGGAGATCGGCTATCCGCTGGTCGTGCGCCCGAGCTATGTGCTGGGCGGCCGTGCGATGGAGATCGTGCACGGCGACAAGGACCTGGAGCGCTACATGCGCGAGGCGGTCAAGGTCAGCGAGAAGTCGCCGGTGCTGCTGGACCGCTTCCTCGATGACGCGATCGAGGTCGATGTCGATTGCATCGCCGATGGCAGCGATGAAGGGATCATGATCGGCGGCATCATGGAACACGTCGAGCAGGCCGGCATCCATTCCGGCGACTCGGCCTGCTCGCTGCCGCCATATTCGCTGCCCGTGGCGCTGCAAAACGAGATGCGTCGTCAGACCACCTTGATGGCACGCGCGCTGAAGGTCAAGGGCCTGATGAACGTGCAGTTCGCCATTCAAGGCGAGGGCGCCGATGCGGTCGTGTATGTGCTTGAAGTGAACCCGCGGGCCTCGCGCACCGTGCCGTTCGTGTCGAAGGCCACCGGGCTGCAGCTGGCGAAGATCGCGGCGCGCTGCATGGTCGGCATGAAGCTGTCGGCGCAAAAGCAGAAGAACGGCCGGGTGCCGGCCGAGGTGATCCCGCCGTATTTCAGCGTCAAGGAAGCGGTGTTCCCGTTCAACAAGTTCCCGGGCGTCGATCCGGTCCTCGGCCCTGAGATGCGCTCGACCGGCGAGGTGATGGGTGTCGGTCGCAGCTTCGGCGAGGCGATGCTGAAGAGCCAGCTGGGCGCCGGCTCGCGCCTGCCGAGCACCGGCACGGTGTGCATCACCGTGAAGGACGGCGACAAGGACCGCGCAGTGGTCGTGGCGCGCGATCTGGTCGCACTCGGTTTTTCCATCGTTGCGACCAAGGGCACGGCGGCAGCCATTGCGGCGGGCGGAGTGCCGGTGAAGGCGGTCAACAAGGTCAAGGACGGTCGGCCGCACATCGTCGACATGGTCAAGGCGGGCGACATCCAGCTGGTCTTCACCACGGTCGATGAAACCCGCACCGCGATCGCCGATTCGCGCCACATCCGGCAGGCGGCGCTGGCCAACCGCATCACCTACTACACCAGCATGGCCGGTTGCGAAGCGGCGGTGGAAGGCATGAAGCACCAAGACGATTTGGTGGTGCTTTCACTGCAGGAACTGCACACCGAGTTGCACTAGACTGCGGTCCGGTGTCAACATCGCTCTCAGCCGCCGCTGGACATCCCAGCGGCGGCTTCATTTTTGTCCAGGATTCAATCTATGCAGACCATTCCTCTCACCCAACGGGGCGCAGCCAAGTTGAAGGACGAACTGCATCGCTTGAAGACCGTTGAGCGCCATGCGGTGATCCAGGCGATCGCGGAGGCGAGGGCGCAGGGCGATTTGTCGGAGAACGCCGAGTACGAGGCGGCGAAGGACAAGCAGGGCTTCATCGAGGGCCGCATCCTCGACATCGAAAGCAAGCTCGCCGCTGCCAAGATCATCGACCCGAGCACCCTCAACGCTGAAGGCAAGGTCGTGTTCGGCTCGACCGTTGCGCTGGAAGACGAAACCAGTGGTGCTGCGGTCACCTATCAGATCGTCGGCGACGACGAGGCCGACCTGAAGTTGGGGTTGATCTCGATCAGCTCGCCGATTGCGCGGGCACTGATCGGCAGGGAAGTCGGCGACATCGCCGTGGTGCAAGCACCGGGTGGCCTGAAAAACTACGAGGTGATGGCGGTGCGTTACGAGTGAGCGGGCAGCGCAACGTGTTGCTCCGGATCGCGTGCCTGCTGGCCGGTCTGTGGGCCGGGCTGCTGCTGGGCTTGGGCGCGATCGGCGCGCCCTCGGGCTTTGCGGTGACGACGGCCGAGATTGCAGGGCGCAGCGCTGGGCGCATGTTCGCCGTCGAGGCCCAGGTGAGTCTTGCTGCTGCAGTGGCGCTTCTGTTCGCCTTGCGCAAGATCGGCAGTGCGCCCACAGGCACGGCAAGCTCGGTGTTCAACACCGATGTGTTGCTGGTGCTGGGCACGCTGTTTTGCACCATCGTCGGCTACTTCGTGTTGCAGCCGATGATGGTCGCCGCGCGGGCCGGGCAGGGCAGCATGTCGTTCGGCATGCTGCACGGCCTTTCGGCGGCGTTCTTCGCGCTGAAGGCCCTGCTGGTGCTGTCGCTGGCGTGGCGGCTCTGCGCTCGCTGAACCGCTGTCGACGCTTCAGTCGACCGCTTTGCGCTTGACGCTGGTGATACGCTTGCGGGCCCGCTTGATCTCGCCCCCCGCGGCAATCCGCTCGTTGCCCAGCACCTTGATTTTCTTCACCTGCGGTCGGTGGTTGCCGCTCTTCGAGAACTTCAGCAGCTTGACCACCCGCGGCCCCGGCATGCGGTCCTCGCGCTCTTCCTTTTCTTTGACCGGGACGGGCCGCCACAACACCAGCAGCTTGCCGATGTGCTGGATCGGTGCGGCACCCAGCTGATCGGCCAGGGTGGCGAACATGGTTTCGCGGGTGGCACGTTCGTCGGAGAAAACGCGCACCTTGATCAGTCCGTGGGCGTTCAGTGCAGCATCGGTTTCGCGGATGACGGCAGGCGTCAGGCCCTCGCCGCCGATCAGCACCACCGGGTCGAGATGGTGGGCGTCGGCGCGCTTGTCCTTGCGCTGGTGGGAATTCAAAGTGATGGCTGTCAT
>JAKFUQ010000280.1 GCA_021732645.1 Rhizobacter sp.
ATGCTGTTCGCGGCCTCGAACAGCGACAGGCTGTTCAATTGATTGAAGTTGCCGATGACGAAGGTCACCGCCATCGTCTCGCCGATGGCCCGACCCAAGCCCAGCATGATGCCGCCGATGACGCCGGTCTTGGTGTACGGCAACACCACCTTGAAGACCACCTCCCAGGTGGTCGCGCCCAGCGCGTAGGCCGACTCTTTCAACATCGCGGGGGTGATCTCGAACACATCGCGCATCACCGAGGCGATGAACGGGATGATCATGATCGCCAGAATGATGCCTGCCGACAGGATGCCGATGCCCACCGGCGCGCCCGACACCAGATCGCGCAGGACGGGCACGTCGACCAGCAGCTTTTGCAGCGGTTGCTGCACATATTCCGACAACACTGGGCTGAACACCAGCAAGCCCCACATGCCGTAGACGATGGACGGCACGGCGGCGAGCAACTCGACCGCCACACCCAAGGGCCGACGCAGCCAGTTCGGCGACAACTCGGTCAAGAACAGCGCAATGCCGAAGCTGACCGGCACTGCAATCAGCAACGCGATGAACGAGGTCATCAGCGTGCCGTAAATCATCACCAGCCCACCGTAGCTGTTTTGAACCGGGTCCCACTCGCTGCGCCAGAGAAAGCTCAGGCCGTACTCGGAAATCGCCGGCCACGCCCCAATGACGAGCGAGATGATGATGCCCACCAGCAGCGCCAAGGTGAGCAGTGCCGCCCCGTGGGCGACGCCCGAAAACACCTTGTCGATCCAAGGTGACGAACGTCGCTGCGCCGGAGGACTGCCCGTCGGCTCGGACCGTTCCATGTTTTCCTTGTCGTGGGGAGAGGCTGGGAAAGTGGCTGCCACGATGACTCCGATGGAATGAACGCAACCGAGCGAGAGTGCTACCGCGCCCGGTACCGAAGGGCGCCTGAGCAATCAGCCCATCATTTGTATGCGATGGCCTTGCCTGCTGCGTCCTTGATTTCACCCCACTGCTTGCGCACCAACGCCTTCACCGACTCGGGCAACGACACATATTCCAGGTCGGCCGCCATCTTGTCGCCGCTGAGATACCCCCATTCGAAGAACTTCAACGAATTCGACGCCTGCTCGGGTTTGTCTTGCGCCTTGTGCATCATGATGAACGTCGCACCCGTTATGGGCCATGCCGCCTTGCCGGGCTGATCGGTCAGTACCTGGTAGAACGACTTGGCCCAATCTGCGCCGGCTGCCGCAGCCTGAAAATTATCAGCATCGGGACTGACATACACCCCCGCTTGATTTTGAAGCTGGGTGTACGTCATTTTGTTTTGCTTGACGTAGGCGTACTCGACATAGCCAATCGAATTCGGCAGCCGACCCACGAATGCCGCAACACCTTCATTGCCCTTGCCGCCGGCGCCGGTGGGCCAATTCACCGCGGTTCCTTCGCCGACTTTGGCTTTCCAATCGGCGTTCACCTTGGAGAGGTAATTGGTGAAGATGAAACTCGTACCAGAGCCGTCGGCACGGCGCACCACCGAGATCGCGGCATCGGGCAGCGGCACGCCTGGATTCAACGCGGCCATTGCGGCGTCGTTCCACTTGGTGATCTTGCCGAGGTAGATGTCGCCCAGCACTTGCCCCGTCAATTTGATCTGGCCGGGCGCGATGCCCTTGATGTTGACCACCGGCACCACACCACCGATCACCGTGGGGAACTGCACCAAGCCATCCTTGGCCAGTTCTTCGTCCTTGAGCGGGGCATCCGACGCGCCAAAGTCGACGGTCTTGCCGCGAATTTGCTTGATCCCGGCACCCGACCCCACCGACTGGTAGTTGACGCGGGCACCCGTGGCCTTGTTGTAAGCATCAGCCCACTTCGCGTACAGCGGTGCGGGGAAGCTGGCGCCAGCGCCAGTCAAGTCCTGAGCCATGGAAGTGCCGGTAGAGCAAATCAAGGTCAGTGCGACACAAGCCACTCGGTTCAAGGTGAAGCGCATGTTCAAGCCTTTCCGTACCCCTTTGGGGTCGTTGTACAAGTTCGGACGACTGTAGGGGGGCCATGTGACAAAACAGTGACACGTCCATTTGCTTCGGCGCACACGATAAAGACAACGCCAAGCCGAGTCGCAGTTAGTGAATAGTCACATTGATTTCACCGTTTTGTCACGAACTTCCAATAACTTGTCCGAATACCTTGTCGCTGCCAAACATCTGGGCTTGAGCCCTGGATTCATCCACCCCCTCCACCATCCGACTTCAGAGTGATTCCATGCCCATGAAACACGTACTCACGGCCTTCGCCGTCGCCACCGTCATGATGAGTGCTTGCGCCACGCCGCCCGAGCCCATGACGATCAGCGACACCGCAGCCGCCACGCCCCAACTCTCGACACTTGCCAAACTCATCAACGACGCCGGCTTGACCGACACCCTGAAGGGCTCAGGGCCCTACACCATGTTCGCACCCACCGACGACGCATTCAAAGCCGTGCCCGCCAAGACGCTGGATGCGCTGGCCAAAGACAAGGCGTTGCTGATTTCGGTGTTGACCTACCACGTCGTCCCCGGGAAGGTGACTGCGGCGGATGTCAAGAACGGCCCGGTCACCACGGTACAAGGCGCACCGCTGTCGTTGTACCGCTCGGGCACCTTTGTCACCGTTGAAAGCGCGGTGGTGACCACCGCTGACGTGGACGCCTCGAACGGCGTGGTGCACATCGTCGACCAGGTGCTGATCCCCCCGGTCAAGAAGTGATGGCGTGAGGCTCGCTCAGACCTCCAGGGTCTGGGCCAGACGTTGTGCGCAGCGTGATGCCGCCTGCGAGTCGGGGGCCTCAACCATCACCCGCAGCAAGGGCTCGGTGCCAGAGGGGCGAATCAGCACACGCCCCGAGCTGCCCAGTTCCGCCTCGATGTCGCGCCGAGCACGGTGCAGGCGCTCGTGTGTCGTCCAGTCCAACCCCTCGCGCAGGCGGACGTTGATCATCACCTGCGGCAGCAGCGTGACCGAGCTCAGTTGGTCAGCGATCGTCACCTTGCTGCGGCACACCGCCTGCAGCACCTGCAGCGCGCTGATGATGCCGTCGCCAGTGGTGTGCCGATCCAGAGCCAGCAGATGGCCCGAGCCTTCACCGCCCAGATTCCAGCCCCGCGCCAGCAGCTCTTCGAGTACATAACGATCACCAACCCGCGCGCGCACCAGTTCCACACCCAGGCGGTGCAGCGCAGACTCCACCCCGAAATTGGTCATCAGGGTGCCAACCGCACCCGGCACCGGCTGACCCTGCGCGAGGCGGTCGGCGACCAGCACGTACAACAGCTCATCACCGTTGTACAGCCGACCTGCGGCATCGACCAGTTGCAGCCGGTCGGCGTCGCCATCGAGCGCGATGCCGTAATCGGCGCGGTGCGCCTTGACCGCCGCCACCACCGCTGCGGGGGCGGTTGCGCCAAACCCCGCGTTGATGTTGATGCCGTCCGGGCTGCAGCCGATGGCCACGACCTCGGCGCCCAGTTCGTGGAAGACCTCCGGCGCCACCTGGTAGGCCGCTCCGTGGGCGGCGTCGACAACGATCTTCAAGCCCTTGAGAGACAGCTCGCTGCCAAAGGTGCTTTTGCAGAATTCAATGTAGCGACCACGCGCATCGTCCAGCTTGCGGGCCTTGCCCAGCCCGGCTGAGGTCGCCCACTGCGGTGATTGTTCCAGGGACGCCTCGACGCGAGACTCCCACTCGTCGGGCAACTTCTCACCCCGCGCCGAGAAGAATTTGATGCCATTGTCGGCATACGGGTTGTGCGACGCGCTGATGACCACGCCCAGGTTCAACCGCAGGGCCCGCGTCAGGTAGGCGATGCCGGGTGTGGGCAGCGGCCCGGTCAGCAGCACATCGACCCCCGCGGAAGCAAAACCGGCTTCTAACGCCGATTCGATCATGTAACCCGAAATGCGTGTGTCCTTGCCGATCAGCACCGTCGGCTTGGGGTCTGTAGCCTTCAGCACCCGGCCGACCGAATGGCCCAATCGCAGCATGAAATCCGGCGTGATCGGCGACTGGCCGACGGTGCCGCGGATGCCATCGGTGCCGAAATGAACTCTGCTCATGGTCGCTGGTCTTTCATTGAATTTCGTCAAGCCTACCGGGTGTTATCGGCAGCCCCGCCGCGCGCCAAACCTTCATCGCATCGACCGTCGCCGCAACATCGTGCACGCGAACGATGCTGGCGCCGTTGAGCACCGAGGCCAGGGCCGCGGCGATGCTGGCGGCCAGCCGATCGCCCACCGCACGACCGGTCAGCACGCCCAGCGTCGATTTGCGCGACCAGCCGACCAGCAAGGGGCGACCCAGCACCAGCAGTTCTCGCTGGCGGAGCAGCAACTGGAGGTTGTGTTCGACCGACTTGCCAAAGCCGATGCCGGGGTCAAGCACGAGGCGATCAGCGGCGACACCCGCAGCGGCCAGTGCCTGCGCACGCGCTTGCAGCACCGAACGCACTTCGACCACCACGTCCGTGTAGTGCGCCTGTGACTGCATCGATGGTGGGTCGCCACGCATGTGCATCAGGCAAACACCACAGGTCTGGTGGGCTGCGATCACCTCGAGAGCGCCGGGCGCCCGCAGCGCGCTGATGTCGTTGACGATGTCCACACCGAGCGCCAAGGCCTCGGCCATCAAGGCGGGTTTGGTGGTGTCGATGGACACCGGATGCCCCATCGCGAGCACCGCCTCCAGAACGGGCAGCACCCGGCGCCGTTCTTCGTCCAGCGATACAGGCTCCGCACCCGGCCGACTCGACTCGCCCCCGATGTCGAGGATGTCAGCGCCGTCGTCGATGAGGCGTCGGCAGTGGTCGACAGCGGCAGCCGACCCCAAGAAATGCCCGCCATCCGCGAACGAGTCGGGCGTCGTGTTGACGATGCCCATGACTTTGGGCACCCGCAAGTCGATCCGATGGTGGGTGGTTTGCCAGATCATGAAACGCCAGTTTCAGCACCATCAGGCGTCAACCACGACGCCACCAGTGAAAACGGGGCCGAAGCCCCGTGTGACGATGATCAACAGCCGTCAAGCGGCAGCCGGCGCACTGTCCGATGCCACCGGAGGTTGGGGTCCGCCACTGGAACGGTTGTTCGAAGGAGACCAGTCCTTCGGCGCACGGGGTGGCTTGCCGTTCATGATGTCTTCAATCTGATCGCTGTCGATGGTTTCCCATTCAAGCAGCGCCTGCGCCATCGCATGCATCTTGTCCTGATTGCCTTCGATGTGCTTTCGGGCGATCGCATACTGCTCGTCGATGATGCGGCGGATCACGCCGTCGACCTTGCGCATCGTGTCTTCGGACATCGACGTGGTCTTGGTCACCGAGCGACCAAGGAAAACCTCGCCCTCGTTCTCGGCGTAGACCATCGGGCCCAGTTCATCACTCATGCCGTAGCGGGTGACCATGTCGCGAGCGATCGCCGTGGCGCGCTCGAAGTCGTTGCTGGCGCCGGTGGTCATCTGGTTCATGAACACCTCCTCGGCGATGCGTCCACCGAACAACACCGAGATCGTGCTGAGCATGCGCTCCTTGTCGAGGCTGTAGCGGTCGCCTTCAGGAAGCTGCATCGTGACGCCGAGCGCACGGCCGCGCGGAATGACCGTGACCTTGTGCACTGGGTCGGTTTTCGGCATCAGGCGCGCGACCAGGGCGTGGCCGGATTCGTGATAGGCAGTGTTCTTGCGCTCTTCCTCCGGCATGACCATGGACTTGCGCTCCGGGCCCATCATGATCTTGTCCTTGGCCTTTTCGAAGTCCATCATTTCGACGACGCGGCCAGAGCGCCTGGCCGCAAACAGCGCGGCCTCGTTGACCAGATTGGCCAGGTCGGCGCCCGAGAAGCCCGGCGTGCCGCGTGCCAGGATGTCGGCACGAATGTCCTGGCCGACGGGTACCTTGCGCATGTGCACATTCAGAATTTGCTCGCGGCCGCGCACGTCGGGCAGCGTCACA
>JAKFUQ010000192.1 GCA_021732645.1 Rhizobacter sp.
ACAGGGCTGGTTGCGGGTGTCCGAGGTATCGATCACGATCACTTGCTCGTGCACATCGACCTGGCTGGCCGCAAGACCGACACCATCGGCCTCGTACATCGTCTCCAGCATGTCATCGATCAGGCGGCGGATACGGTCGTCGACCTGCGCCACGGCCTTGGCAACCGTGTGCAGGCGTGGGTCGGGGTAGCGAAGGATGGTGAGCTTCGGCATGGCGTGTGGGAGGCCGCTTTCGTTGCGACGGCAAGGGTTTAGGGGCAGAATCTTTCAACTCAGATGAAGATTTTCGCTGAATTCCCAGCCACTTTGGCCGATACGGAACAGTGAGTGTTGAGTACCCTCTCCCTGGCCCACCCATGACGCGTTGCCCGCTGCGACCCGTTCGGAGACTTCTACCCATGACGCGATCCGTGATTTCCGTGCCCGCCTGCAGTCCCGTCCACAAGGGCGTGGGTCTGTGCCTGTCGATGTTGCTGGTGGGCACAGGCCTCGCCCACGCGGCACCCAATTTTCCGATCTCTGCCCAGCAGCGCGAGGCCGCGCAAAAAGTCGCCAGCGCAGGCGTGGCTCTGTCTGAATTGGCACCCAACGCACCCGATTCGCACACGGTGAAGGCAGGCGACACGCTGTGGGGCATTTCGGGCCTGTTCCTCAAGTCGCCATGGCGCTGGCCTGAGCTGTGGGGCATGAACCTGGACCAGATCCGCAATCCCCACCTGATCTACCCGGGTCAGATCGTCTACCTCGACACGTCGGATGGTCGTGCACGCTTGCGGCTGGGGCAGGCGGTCGATGGCGGCGTGGTCAAGCTGTCGCCGAAAGTACGCTCCTCAACGCTCGCCACCTCGGCCATCACATCGATTCCGTTCAATCTGATCGAGCCGTTCCTGAACGAGGCGGTGATCCTCGACGCCAACACGCTGGACGAAGCGCCGCGCATCGTCGCCACCCGCGAGGGCAGGGTGCTGATGGCGCGCGGCGACACCGCCTATGTGCGTGGCGATCTGGGCAAAGACACGGTGTTTCGCATCTTCCGCCAGGCCAAAGCACTGCGCGATCCGACGACCAAAGAAATCCTCGGCTACGAAGCCCCGTATGTCGGCACGGCCGAGTTTGTGCGCTCTGGCGACCGCAGCCGTGTCGATGAAAAAACGCCGTCGGCCCCGGTGCCCGACAGTTTCATCGTCACCAGCGTTCGTCAAGATGCCAACGTCGGCGACCGGCTGGCCCCCGTGACGGCACGCGAGTACGGCAACTACGTCCCGCATGCGCCCGAGGGCGACATGGTCGGCCAGATTGCCTCGGTCTACGGCGAAGCGGTGACGGCCGGTCAAAACCAGATCGTCGCGCTGAACCGTGGCAAGGGCGACGGCGTCGAGCGCGGCCATGTGCTGGCGCTGTGGCAAGACGGCAAGGAGATCGTTGATCGCACCGGCGCCTCGGCCACCCGCTTGAAACTGCCCGATGAGCGCCACGGCACGCTGCTCGTTTTTCAAGTCTTCGAGCGCATGTCTTACGCGCTGATCCTGTCGGTGAAAGACCCGGTCAAGCCTGGCGATCGTTTCACGCAGCCCTAGCCCTGGCGCCAGCACTGACCCTCCGGGCCGCGAGCAGTTCAGCGGCGCAGTGACGTGATCGATCGCGACGAGCTGGCCGCCTGGCTGCAACTGGTCGAAACGCCACAGGTCGGTCGTGAGGCCGCTCGCAGGCTGCTGGCGGCCTTCGGTTCGCCCGAAGCAGCGCTTGCCGCGTCCTTCGACAGCCAATGCCGGGTGGTCAGCGAATCGACAGCGCGCGCGCTGATGGCCCCGCCGACCCACTTCGCTTCGCTGCTCGATCGCACACTGGCCTGGCTCGCCGACCCCTCGGGGGACGGCGCCAGAGCGGTCATCGCGCTGGGTGATTCACGCTACCCACAGAGCCTGCTGGAGGCCGCCGACCCGCCGCTGCTGTTGTATGCGCAGGGTGATGTCGACTGGCTGCACGCCGACGCGGTCGCCATCGTCGGCAGCCGCAACCCCACACCGCAGGGTGCGTTGAACGCGCGGGATTTCGCCCGCGCTCTCGGTGAGGCCGGCTGGGTCGTGGTGTCCGGGCTGGCACTGGGCATCGATGGTGCCGCCCACGAAGGGGCCTTGGCTGTGGGCGCGGGGACGATCGCCGTGGTCGGTACCGGACTCGACCGGGTCTACCCGAGGCGCCACCTCGACCTGGCGCACCGCATCGCGCGCAGCGGTCTGATGCTCAGCGAATACGCCGTCGGCACGCCGGCACTGCCGCATCACTTCCCACAGCGCAACCGGCTGATCGCCGCACTCAGCCGCGGCACGCTGGTGGTCGAGGCGGCGCTGCAGTCGGGCTCGTTGATCACCGCCCGCCTAGCGCTGGAAGCCGGGCGCGAGGTGTTCGCGATCCCCGGCTCCATCCATGCCCCGCAATCGCGCGGCTGCCATGCCCTGATCAAGCAAGGTGCGAAGCTGGTCGAGTCGGCCAGCGATGTGCTCGACGAACTGCCCGGCGTGGCTGCGGCGCGCCCGCGTGCCGCGACACCCACCCCCGAAACGCCCGCAAGCGACCCATTGCTCACGCTGATGGGTCACGAGTTGATGTCGCTGGACGCCCTGGTCGCACGCACGGGCTGGTCGGCGCACGCGCTGAACGTGCGCCTGCTGGAGCTGGAATTGAACGGCCAGGTGGCGCGCCTGCCGGGCCAGCTTTTTCAGCAGATCGCGACGACCTGATCACCGTCCTGAAGGCGAGATCGCCTCGGGTATGATGGTTTCATGTTCGATGTGCTTGTCTACTTGTACGAGAACTACTGGCGCCCTGATGCCTGCCCGGATCACGCCCAGTTGACTCGAAAGCTCTCGTCGGTCGGCTTCGAATCCGACGAGATCCACGAGGCCTTGTCGTGGCTCGATGGGCTGGCCACGGCGGCGCAGTCGTATGTCGGCGTGCAAGGCGATCGCAGCCTGCGTGTCTATTCGCCCACCGAACAGGAACACCTGGGCGAGGCGTCTATCGGATTCGTCAGCTTTCTCGAATCGGCCGGTGTGCTGCCACCTCCGATGCGCGAAATGGTGATTGATCGCGCCAGCGCCATTCCCGGCGATCCACTCGACCTGGAAGACCTGAAGATCATCGTGCTGATGGTGTTCTGGAGCCTGGGCGAAGAGCCCGATGCCCTCATCCTCGACGAACTGTTCGTCGACGAAGAAGACCGCCTCATCCACTGACCCCGACCGCAGCTCGTTGTGGTGACAGCGCACATCGCGCAGCGCAGGCCCGAGGCGCCCGCCTTCACCACCAGCACGCACCGCCTCCGCCCATGACCGATCACGCCTGGACCCAGTCCCGTTGGCTTGCGCTGTACCCACTGCTGGCCGCGCTGCTTTTCTCGGTGTGCGTTTGGGCTCTGCTCGACGCCACACAACGGCAGCATCTGATGTCCGAAGCGGGGCCCATCGAGCAGGCGAGCTGGATGCTGTGGCTGGTGATGGCGTTTGCGTTTGCCCTGCTTGCGAAACCCGACGACCGCGTGAGCACCCGCGTGGCGCTGGTGGTCATGATGGTGACGTTTGCCGCCCGCGAGGCAGACCTGCACAAGGAAATCACGGGCAAGAGCGTGCTCAAGCTGAGCTTCTACTTCCAGGAATTTCCGCTGCATCAGAAGCTGATCGCAGCGCTAGCGGTGCTGGCGGTGCTCGCTGCGGCGGGCCTGCTCATCAAGCAGTATGGCAAGCAGGTCTGGCGAGGTGCGCGCGGCGGGGACATCGTTTGCACCACGGTGCTGATCTTCCTGTGCAGCATGGTCGTCAGCAAGATTCTCGACCGATCTGTGAACGTGTTGTTGGAGGATTACGGCATTGCCACGCCACCGCGGATCGGCCAGCTCATCGGCACCACCGAGGAAACCATGGAAGCCATGTTGCCGCTGGTCGCCGCCATCGGCCTGCTGCAACATCGGGGGCGACGCTGAGCCAGAGCGGGGCTGGCCAGTGCTGCCCTAATTCAGCAGCCGACTCGGGTCGACATCGAGCTTGGCCAGCGCGGTGCGTGTGGCGCGCACCATGAGCGATTCGTCTTGCACCGGCACCAGCAGGCCGGCCTGCAAGAACGCCGCCAGCCGCTGCTGCTGGAACAAGATGCCTCGCCCCTGCGGCGACACGAACAACGTCAGCTGTCGGCGCAGGCCTTGCCAGGCCAGCTGAACCGACTCGTTGCGATCGCGGTAGTCCAGCATGTACCAGCCACCGACCTGCAGCTCGCGCGCCCAGGCCGCCATGGCGGGTGTCGGCATCGAGCCACCCGCGTTGACCACCTCCAGTTCGCTGCTCTCGTGACCGGAGAGATCCAGCACCAGCGACTCGTCGATCTCCATGTCTTCGGCATCGGGCAGCAGCTCTTCCAAGGTCTCCAGGCGCGCCATCAACTGCTCGAGACGATCTTTCGGGATAGCCGCCGTGCGCGCCGTGAACGCGGCAGCCAGCGAGGCGTTCAGCCGCTGGATGTGCTCGTCTTGCGCGGCCGACGCAACGCCCGCACCCTGCATCCCATCGCGCAGCACCTTCAGCAACGGCGGCAACCGGCGGATCACATCGGCGCGCTCGTCACGCGACACCTTGGCGCTCGCCGACCAGATCAGATCGGCGGCCGCGCGCTTGATCTCCTTGGTTTCTTCGCTGCCCGGGCCGGACTTCACGGCGGTCATCGCCAACACATCAGCCCAGACCTGGAACAGGAACTCACGCACACCTTCGGGCACCGGCACCTCGTTGAGCATCTTGCGCAACTCGATCGTGTACTGAATGGCCAGGGTCTCGCGCTGCTCGACCTGTTGCGCCAGCGAAACGCCTTTGCGCGAAGCCTCGTTCTCGTTCCTGAAATAGTGTTCGAGAAAGCGCTCGAACTCGGTCAGTACCGTCTGGAACACGCGGCGGCCGGTGTCCGGGTAGGCCTCGACGACCTGCACCACACGCTTGATTTCCTTCTCGACCGCGCCGCCCGACACCCGCGTGCTGTGCGCGTCGAAGCCCATCACGCAAGCGCCCATGCGGTCGATCAGGCGGCGCGCCGGGTGATCGGTGGTGGCAAAGAAATCGGGCTCGCCGACCGCCACCCGCAGCACCGGCATCTGCAGCCGAGCGAACCAGACACGCACCGACGCCGGAATGCGCTCCTCGGTCAGGATGCTCTGAAAAAGCAACGCCACCACCTCGATCGTGGCGCGCTCATCCGGTGACGCGGCCGCCGCCTTCAGGGCTTGCTTGCGCTGGTGCAGTTCTTCCAGCATCGCCGGTGTGCTGACCGGGCCCGTGGCGTAGCGGCGGTCGGCGTCGGGAGTCAACCGCAGCGCGATGCCTTGCTGCGCACTGGTGATCGCCGCCTCCAGCGCCGGTGAGGCCGGCCCATGGGCCGTGCGGGCGAAATCGGGAAGTTGACGCCCAATCAGCCGGTTCAGCCGACCCAAGACCGCATCGGCGTGGTCAGAGCCACCACGCACCAGCGTGCCGACGCGGCTGGTCAAGCGCGGTTCGTGGGCCGGAGCGTCGGGCAATGCGCTGTAGCGACTCGCACGCGGCTCCCCCAGGTTGCTTCGAACCGTTGGCGCGCCGCCAACGTCGCGCCCGGACGCACCGCCCGAACCGGCAGACGACAGCAGCCCCGCATGCGTATTGACGAAAGCCGCATTGCTGGAGCGGCGGATGAACGGGCGCAGATCGATTTCGGGCAGCACCCGCTGCTGGATCAGCAGCCGGTTCGCCTCGTGGTACGCCTCTTCGTTGAAGTGCGCGAACTCCTCGTGCAGCACGTTTTGCAGGGTACGCCAGGTCTCGTGGCTCAGGCCCGCCGCGCGCCATGAATTGATCGCAATGCGGG
>JAKFUQ010000031.1 GCA_021732645.1 Rhizobacter sp.
GAGCGTGGCGTCGAGCGCGATGTCCGCTGCCGCATCGGCCGATCGTCGCTTGGAAGAGGTGTGGGCCATGGGCAAGACTCGCAAAGGGGGCAGCGTGAACGTGCGGCCGTCGGGGGCGGGGCGACCGTCCTGCAGATCGTCGCCCAGTCGGTGTGTGCCGATAGCGCCAAACAGGTGCCTGAACACCCCCCAAACCCGAGGGCCAGCGGTGCAAACGAGGGCCAAACGTAGAATCTTTCGATGATTGAAGCGAAGCAAGACCTGCTCAAGGCGCTCGCCACTGCGATCGAGGAAGTCAGCCCGGCGAGTGCCCTGAAGGCCGCCTTCGAGTCCCCCAAGCTGGCCGCGCACGGCGACCTGGCGTGTACCTCGGCGATGCAGCTGGCCAAGCCGCTGAAAAAGAACCCGCGCGAGGTCGCGCAGGCGCTCATCGATGCCTTGCAACGCCAGCCTGCGGCGGCGCGCCATGTCGATGCGTTCGAAATCGCCGGGCCCGGCTTCATCAACCTGCGGCTGCGGGCGTCGGCACGGCAGGCGGTGGTGCGCGAGGTTCAGGCGGCAGGCAGCGGCTTTGGCCGGGTGTCCGACAACGGCCGCAAGGTGATGGTCGAATTTGTGTCAGCCAACCCGACCGGGCCCTTGCACGTGGGTCACGGCCGACAGGCGGCGCTCGGCGATGCGATCTGCAACCTGTTTGAAACCCAGGGCTGGGCGGTGCAGCGCGAGTTCTATTACAACGATGCCGGCGTGCAGATCGCCACGCTCGCCGCGTCGACCCAAGCACGCCTGCGCGGCCACAAGCCGGGCGATGCGCAGTGGCCCGAGTCGGCCTACAACGGCGATTACATCGCCGACATCGCCGCAGATTTCACTGCGCGCAAGACGGTCCAGGCCGACGACCGCGCGTACACCGCGTCGGGTGACATCGAAGACCTCGACGGCATCCGCCAGTTTGCGGTGGCCTACCTGCGTCACGAGCAGGACCTGGACTTGCAGGCCTTCGGCGTGCGCTTCGACCACTACTTCCTGGAGTCGAGCCTGTACGAGAGCGGGCAGGTCGAGGCCACCGTCGCGCGGTTGGTTGCCGCTGGCAAGACTTACGAGCAAGACGGCGCCCTGTGGCTGCGCAGCACCGACTACGGCGACGACAAGGACCGGGTGATGCGCAAGTCGCAACCGGGGGGTCTGGGCAGCTCCGAGTACACCTACTTCGTGCCCGATGTGGCGTACCACATCAGCAAGTTCCAGCGGGGCTACACCAAGGCCATCAACATCCAGGGTGGTGACCACCACGGCACCATCGCCCGGGTGCGCGCTGGCTTGCAGGCGGCCGGGGTCGGCATCGCGTCGGGCTACCCCGATTA
The DNA here is from genome assembly GCA_021732645.1 of Rhizobacter sp. Classification (GTDB taxonomy): domain Bacteria; phylum Pseudomonadota; class Gammaproteobacteria; order Burkholderiales; family Burkholderiaceae_C; genus PBB1. Next base: position 1,365 of record JAKFUQ010000031.1, read on the forward strand.
CGTGCTGCACAAGATGGTCACGGTGATGAAGGGCGGCGAGGAGGTGAAGATTTCCAAGCGTGCCGGCTCTTACGTCACCCTCCGTGACCTGATCGACTGGACCAGCCGCGACGCGGTGCGCTTTTTCCTGATCAGCCGCAAGGCCGACACCGAGTTCACCTTCGACGTGGACCTGGCGCTGAAGCAAAACGACGAGAACCCTGTTTTCTACGTGCAGTACGCGCATGCGCGCATCTGCTCGGTGATTGCGCAGTACCTCGAAAAGAGCCGTGACAAGTCGGGCGCAGCGGCCGCCATGGCCAACGCCGATCTGACGCTTTTGAACGCGCCCACCGAAACGGCGCTGATGCTGAAGCTGGCCGACTACCCGACCATGCTGGCCAGTGCCGCTGACACGCTGGCGCCGCACGATGTCACCTTCTACCTGCGCGATGTGGCCAGCGCGTTCCACAGCTACTACGCCGCTGAGCGCTTTCTGGTCGACGATGCGGCGCTGATGCAGGCGCGGCTGGCCTTGCTGGCGGCGACCCGGCAGGTGATCCGCAACGCGCTGGCGGTGTTGGGCGTGAGCGCACCCGAGAAAATGTGAGCCCTGCCATGCGTCCACTTGCACGTCCTGCCAAAGTCTCATCCCGCCAGCGGGGCGGCTTCGTCCTTGGGCTGGTCGTCGGCCTGTTGATCGGGCTGGCGCTGGCACTCGGCGTGGCCTTGTATGTCACCAAGGTGCCGGTGCCCTTCCTCGACAAGGTGCCGCAGCGCACCCCCGAGCAAGACGCCGCCGAGCAGGAAAAGAACAAGAACTGGGATCCGAATGCCCCGTTGGCAGGCAAGAACCCAGCGCGCCCGGCGGTCCCCCCACCCGCGCCACCGTCGCCCTCAGGGGTTGCGCCCCCGGCGCCCACGGCGACTCGCGATCCAGCAGCCATCCTGGCTGATCGACCTGCAGGCGCCTCGACCACGGCGGGCAATGCCTCGGCACCGCTGTCCACCGGTGTGGGCGCTGAAGCGTTCAGCTACTTCGTGCAAACCGGTGCGTACACCAGCGCCGATGACGCCGAGACGCAGCGCGGCAAGCTGGCCTTGCTGGGTTTCGAGCCGCGCATCAGTGAGCGCGAGCAGTCTGGCCGCACGGTGCACCGCGTGCGGGTCGGGCCGTTCGAGGAAAAAGGCGAGGCCGACGACATCAAGGAAAAGTTGACGGCGGCAGGGTTCGAAGCGGCGCTGGTGCGGGCTCCAAAATAGCGCCCGACTGTGGGTGGCATGCGAAGGAAACGACGATCATGAAGCGACGCGAGTTTTCAATGCACTTGGTGGCCAGCGCCGTGGGGGCGGCCACCCTGTCCGTGGGCGGCGCGGCCGATGCGCAAAGTGACTTCATTGAGGGCACGCACTTTGTCAAGCTGAGCCAGCCGGGCCCGGCACCCGTCAGCGGCAAGGTGGAGGTGGTGGAGTTTTTCTGGTACGGCTGCCCGCACTGCTACGCGTTTGAGCCGTCGCTGGACACGTGGCAGAAAAAGCTGCCGGCAGATGTCGAGTTCCGGCGCATTCCGGTGGCGTTTCGCGAAGCACCGTTTGTCGCGCACCAGCGCATCTACTTCGCGCTCGACGCGATGGGCCTGGTCGACGCGCTGCACCGCAAGGTCTTCAGCGCGATTCACCTGGACCGGTTGCGGCTCGACAAGCTTCCCGAGATCGTGGACTTCGTCAGCAAGAATGGCGTCGATGGCGCCAAGTTTTCCGAGGCGTTCAATTCGTTTTCGGTGCAAACGAAAATCCGTCAGGCCAAGCAACTGTCTGAGGTCTATCGCATCGACGGCGTGCCTACTTTGGGCATACAAGCACGCTTTTACACATCGGTGTCTCTGGCCGGATCGCCCGAACGCACCCTGGCCGTGGCAGACTCCCTGATTCAACGGTCGCGCAAGAAAATCTGACGACCAAGCGCCCACTGCAATGGTGGGCGAAAGCGCACCCATTCGCTGCGCTCGGCGCTGCCAGCGCGGTGCTTGTGGGTTAAACTTCCTGCAAGAATCGTGCCCCATGAACTCACACTCTGACCTTCAAAATCACTCTTGGCTCGTTGCGGGGCGCGCTGCGGTGTTCGGCGCGATGGTGGCGCTGACGGGGCATCCGGCGCAGGCCGAAAAAGCCGATCGCACCAAGCCGCTGAACGTCGAGGCCGACAACGGTCGCTACGACGATGTCAAGCAAAAGGGCACCTTCACCGGCAACGTGGTGGTGACCAAGGGCACCATGTCCTTGCGCGGATCGCAAATCGAAGTGCGGCAAACGCCCGATGGCGCGCAATTCGGCATCGCCACCGCCGATGAGGGCAAGCGGGCGGTCTTTCGCCAAAAGCGCGAAGGCGTCGATGAATACATCGAAGGTGAAGGCGAGCGCATCGAATACGACGGCCAGGCCGATGTCGTGCGCTTCATCAACCGCGCTGTGATCCGTCGCTTTCGAGGTGCCGTGCTGGCCGATGAAACCGCGGGCAGCACCATCGTCTACGACAACGTGACCGAGGTCTTCAGCGTGGTCGGTGGTGCGGCGTCTGCCACACCCACCAACCCCAGTGGCCGGGTGCGTGCCGTGTTGACACCGCGCGACGTGACGTCGGCGCCGGGTGCCGCCTCGCAGCCGGGGCTGACGCTCAAGCCCAGCGGCTCATTGGGCGACAAGCGGTGAGCACCGCGCAGGCGTTGCTGGTGCCTGCGGTGCACCGGCTGAGCGCCACCGGGCTGCAAAAAAGCTACGGTGCCCGCAAGGTGGTCACCGATGTGCACCTGTCGGTCGACGCGGGCGAGGTGGTCGGGCTGTTGGGTCCCAACGGCGCGGGCAAGACCACCAGCTTCTACATGATCGTGGGCCTGGTGCCTGCCGATGCCGGTGAGATCACCATCGAGGGGCAACGCATCGAGCGACTGCCCATCCACCGGCGCTCCCGCCTCGGCCTGTCCTACCTGCCGCAAGAGGCGTCGATCTTCCGCAAGCTCAACGTCGAGGAAAACATCCGCGCGGTGCTGGAGTTGCAGGTCGATGCCGCAGGCCGCGCGCTGAAGCCGGCGGCGATCAACGAACTGCTCGAAGGGCTGCTGCGCGACCTGGGCATCGAGAAGCTGCGCGACTCGACGGCGCTGTCCCTGTCGGGCGGTGAGCGGCGCCGGGTCGAGATTGCCCGCGCGCTGGCCACACAGCCCCGGTTCATCCTGCTCGACGAGCCGTTTGCTGGCGTCGACCCGATCGCGGTGATCGAGATCCAGCGCATCATCAGTTTCCTGAAGACGCGCGGCATCGGTGTGCTGATCACCGACCACAACGTGCGCGAAACCCTGGGCATCTGCGACCGCGCTTACATCATCAGTGAAGGCCGGGTGCTGGCCGAAGGCACCTCTGCGGAAATCGTCGACAACCCTGACGTGCGGAAGGTGTACCTCGGCGAACATTTCCGAATGTAGATGCCATGAAGCCGTCGTTACAGGTACGGCTGTCGCAGCATCTGGCATTGACGCCGCAGCTGCAGCAGTCGATCCGGCTGCTGCAGCTGTCCACGCTGGAATTGCAGCAAGAAGTCGAGCAGATGCTCGACCAGAATCCGTTTCTCGAACCGGAAGATGAAGCGGTCGGCGCTTTCGAGCCCATGGCCGAGCGCACCTCGGCGACCGAGCGGGTGGCCGAACGCGAGACCGAGCGCGCCGACACGCCCACCGAAGCCAGCGGCGAAGGCGGCGATGACGCCCCCGGCATGGACGGCAGCGACTTCGGCACCACCGAGCGCGACGACTGGGAAAACGGCACCGAGCGCGACGACTTCGATGGCATCCGCGAAACCCCGGGCAAGTCCGGCGCCAGTAACGATGGCGACGAGTTCGACCCGCAAGACCGCAATCCGACATCGATCAGCCTGCAGGAGCACCTGCGAGCGCAGTTGCTGGACATGCGCCTGTCGCCGGAGGATGTCGCTGCGGTCGAGGTGCTGATCGAATCGCTCGACGGTGACGGCTACCTCGCCGACAGCCTGGAAGACATTGCGCAGGCCCTGGCCGGCGACGATGAATCGCGACGCGAAGAGGTCATGGAGCGTCTGGGCTGCGCGCTGAAGTGGCTGCAGAACATGGATCCGATCGGCGTGGGTGCGCGCAACCTGCCCGAGTGCCTGACCTTGCAGCTGCGCCTGCTGCCACGCAGCGAGGCGCAGATGATCGCCATCATGATCTGCAAGAACCACCTGGAACTGTTGGCGCGCCGCGACTTGAAGAAGCTGATGGGGGTGACCGGTGCCGATGAAGAGCTGGTCAAGCAGGCGCAAGCCCTCATCACGGTGCTGGAGCCCAAACCCGGACGGCCGTTTTCCAACGCCGAGGCCAACATCATCGTGCCCGACGTGATCGTGCAGAAGTCCGGCCGCAACTGGAAGGTGGTGCTCAACCCCGACGTGATGCCCAAGCTGCGCATCAACGAC
>JAKFUQ010000145.1 GCA_021732645.1 Rhizobacter sp.
AGCGCCTGCAACGAGCCGTCGTGGTCGCAGCGCCAGGCCTCGGGATGCTCGGCAGCGGCGTGTTCAAACAGCGCATGCAGCGCGGGCCGCGGGTCGAAGTCGGGGCTCATCAGCAGCGCCTGATGCGCGTGCGTGTTCAGCACCGCCAGCTTCTCGCGCAGCACCTGATCACCGGGTCGGGTCGGCGTCAGCTGACCCGCCTCGGGGGCGAGCCGACGCAGCCCGGGCTGCATCCGGAACGGTGTGCTGACGGCGTCGAAATCGAAAGGCATCAACCGATCATGCCGAAGAACCTGCCCCACCAAACAAAAGGGCGCCCGAAGGCGCCCGCTGTCCGTCCTGCCGATAGGCGTCACACGCGCTTGCGGTACTCGTGCGTGCGGGTGTCGATTTCGACCTTGTCGCCGGTCTGCACGAACAGCGGCACCGAGATCTCGAAACCGGTGGCCAGCTTCGCGTTCTTCAGCACCTTGCCCGAGGTGTCGCCCTTGACGGCGGGCTCGGTCTCGACGATTTCGCGCACCAGGCTGGTCGGCAGCTCGACCGAGATCGCCTTGCCGTCGTAGAACACCACTTCGACTGGCATCGCGTCTTCAAGGTACTGCACGGCATCGCCCATGTTCTCGCTCTCGACTTCGAACTGGTTGTATTCGGCGTCCATGAAGGCGTACATCGGGTCGGCGAAGTAGGAGTAGGTGCACTCCTTTTTGTCGAGGATGACCTGGTCCATCTTGTCGTCGGCCTTGAAGACGACTTCGGTGCCGGAGTTGCTCAGCAGGCTCTTGAGCTTCATGCGCACGGTGGCCGAATTGCGGCCGCCGCGGCTGTATTCGGTCTTCAGCACGACCATCGGGTCCTTGCCGTGCATGATGACGTTGCCGGCGCGAATTTCCTGTGCGATTTTCATGACGCTGTCCGTTGAGATCCGTGGAGTTGGCTTTTCGTGTTTCGTGGATCGCGAAACGAAAAGCCTCAGATTTTAGCCTGCGGAAGGCTGTTTTTGGCGTCGGCGAACACCATCAGCTGGGTGACGAGGTCGGGCTGGGTCTGAAGTTCGGTGCGCCAGGCCGCACACCGTTTGCCCCAGGCAAGCATCGACGACGGCGAAGTCAGCAGGGCCCAGGCGTCGTCATCTTCTGTCGCGGACAGGTTGTTCCAACGCCATGTCGCCCGCCGGAGCGCCTCGGCCAGCGGCGGGTCGGCAGTCTGTGATGCCTGTGTCAACAAGGCCGCTAGCTTGGCCGGATGCGCGCCGTCGTGCTGCGGGTAGATCTGCCAGAGAAATGGGCGCCCGGCCCAGATCGCGCGCACCAGCGAATCCTCGCCGCGCACGAAATTCAGGTCGCAGGACCACAGCAGGGGGTCGTAATCGATCTGCGTCAGCCAGGGCAGGGCTTGGATGCGCAAGTTGTTCTGCGCGCCGCTGTCGGCGATCGCCTGCGTCACCTGCTCGGTCGCGTGGCCCGGCGTCGTCAGCAGCAGCGTGGGGTGCGCGGCCAGCGCGTGCAGCAGCGCCGGCAGATTCGGGTTCGCGTAGCAGAACAGGCTGACCAGACGTTCGCCGTGTAGCGGCGCGATGCCGTGATCGGCCAGCCAGGTCTCGCGATTGAAGGTGGCTTGCCGTTGCATCAGATCGGCCTCGCGCAGCAGCCCGCCGGTGCCCGCGGTGAACCCAGGGTAGAAGAACCAACTGGTCAGACCGCGGGCAGTGCCGCTGCCTTGCAACGACGGCAGCCGGTGGTTGCGCTCGACATACGGCTCGGCGCTCAGGTACTCGAGGTTGATCCAGGCCGGCGCTGCCGAACGCTGGTGCGCGAGCGCCATCTGGCGCAGACAAGGTTCGGGCAGTCCGCAGCCGAAGGCCTCGATCACCACCGCGGCGGGTTCGGCGTCCACGATGGCGAGCACTTCGTCGGTCGCAGGCCAAGGCCGTACGTCGACGCCGGCGCAGCCATCGGGCGCCATCCAGGCCAGCGCCCGCGCGTCGTCGATCCACAGGCGCACCGCGATGCCGCGCGAAGCCAAATCGGCCGCCAGGCGCCAGCACACGCCGGCGTCACCGTGGTTGTCGACGACGCGGCAGTACACATCCCAGATGGCGCGGCGAGGGTGCGCGAGTGGCGCGTTCAAGGACATCGGCGAATTATCCGAGCGTCGGCACAATCGCTAGCGATGTCCGACTCCTCTGAACCCGCCGCTGCGCCTGCCAACGAGGCCGAGCGCCAGCGCGAGCGCCTGCTCGCTGACGTGGCCGCGCTGCCCGGTCTGCCCGGCGTGTATCGCTATTTCGATGCGCAGGGCGGCGTGCTCTATGTGGGCAAGGCGCGCGACCTGAAGAAGCGCGTGTCCAGCTACTTCCAGAAGCAGCACGGCGGCACACGCATCGGCCACATGATCACGAAGATCGTGCGGATGGAGACGACGGTGGTGCGCTCGGAAGCCGAGGCGCTGCTGCTCGAAAACAACCTGATCAAGACGCTGAACCCGCGCTACAACATCCTGTTCCGCGACGACAAGAGCTACCCGTATCTGAAGATCACCGGCACGGCTGCTTCAAGCTCCCCCTCGGGGGGGCGGACGCCGCCAAGCGGCGGCCTTGGGGGCAGTCATTACCCGCGCATGGCCTACTACCGCGGTCCGGTCGATCAACGCCACCGCTACTTCGGGCCGTACCCCAGCGCCTGGGCGGTCAAGGAGTCGATTCAGCTCTTGCAGAAGGTGTTCGGGTTGCGCACCTGCGAAGACACGGTGTTCAACAACCGCAGCCGGCCCTGCCTGCTGCACCAGATCAAGCGCTGCTCCGGGCCCTGCGTGGCGCTGATCTCGACCGACGACTATGCGCGCGACGTGGCCAACGCCGAACGCTTCCTGCAGGGCGAACAGCAGCAGGTGATGGACAGGTTGCAGGCGCAGATGATGGCGCACGCCGATGCGCTGCAGTTCGAGCAGGCGGCCGAGATCCGCAATCAGCTGGGTGCCTTGTCGCGGGTGCTGCATCAACAGTCGGTCGAGGACAACACCGGCGCGGCGACGCGCGACGCCGACATCCTCGCGGTCAAGGTGCAGGGCGGTCGTGCCTGCGTCAACCTGGCGATGGTGCGCGGCGGCAGGCACCTGGGAGACCGGCCGTTCTTTCCGGTGCATGTCGACGACGCGACCACGCTGGGCGCCGAATCGGCCACCGATGACAGCGGCAAGCTGGCTGCGTCGCCCGAAGCGCTGGTGCTCGAGGCCTTCATCGCGCAGCACTACCTGGGTGGCGGTGTGCCGCCGCTGCTGGTGCTGAGCCATCCGGTGGACAAGGCGCTGATCGAGGCACTGACCTTGAACGCTGGCGTCAAGGTGACGGCGCAGCACCAGCCGCGCGACGCCCGCCGCGCCTGGCTGGACATGTGCATCAAGGGCGCTGATCTGCGCCTGGCGCAGCTGCTGGCCGAAGAGGGTTCGCAACAGGCGCGCACACGCGCACTGGTGGATGTGCTGGAGATCGACGCTGACGCCCTGGATACGTTTCGCATCGAGTGTTTCGACATCAGCCACACCGCCGGTGAGGCCACCCAGGCATCCTGCGTGGTGTTCGACAACCACAAGATGCAGAGTGCCCAGTACCGCCGCTACAACATCGAGGGCATCACCGGCGGCGACGATTACGCGGCGATGCGCCAGGTGCTGATGCGCCGTTACGGCAAGCTGGCGGCGCAGGTGGCCAAGCGCGCCGAGGTAATCGATGCTGGTGGAGAAGCATTGGCAGCGCGTCCTGATGACGACGAGGTGATCGCCAAGCCCGAACTGCGCATGCCCGACCTGGTGCTGGTCGACGGCGGACGCGGACAAGTGAGCATGGCGCGCGAGGTGTTCGAGGAGCTCGGCATCGACCTCGGGCTGATCGTCGGTGTCGAGAAGGGCGAAGGGCGCAAGGTGGGTCTGGAAGAGCTGGTGTTCGCCGACGGGCGTGCCAAGGTGTCGTTGGCGCGCGATTCCGCAGCGCTGATGCTGGTCGCGCAGATCCGCGATGAGGCGCACCGCTTCGCGATCACCGGCATGCGCGCCAAGCGCGCGAGTGTGCGCACCGGTGGCAGCAAGCTCGAAGACATCGACGGTGTCGGGCCGAAGAAGCGCGCCCGGCTGCTGCAGCGCTTCGGCGGCGTGCGCGGTGTGGCGAGCGCCAGCGTTGACGATCTGCTGACTGTTGAAGGCATCTCGAAGGATCTGGCCGAGGCCATCTACCGTGCCTTGCATTGAGTGGCTGGACAGAACGTCGACGCTGCGCAACACGGCACAATCGTTGACATGTTTTTCAATTTGCCGACGCTGTTGACCTGGGCTCGCATCGTTGCGATTCCATTGGTGGTCGGCGTGTTCTATCTGGATCTGCAAGATGGCATGCAAAACACCGTGGCCACCGTGCTGTTCATCGTCGTCGCGCTGACCGACTGGGCCGATGGCTACCTGGCACGCAAGCTGAACCAGACCTCATCGTTCGGGGCCTTCCTCGACCCGGTGGCCGACAAGTTCCTGGTCTGCGCCGCGCTGCTGGTGCTGGTGCACCTGAATCGGCTGCACGCGATGGTGGCGCTGGTCATCATTGGGCGTGAGATCGCCATTTCGGCGTTGCGTGAATGGATGGCACAGATCGGCGCCTCGCGCAGTGTGGCGGTGCACATGCTGGGCAAGGTGAAGACGGTGGTGCAGATGATCGCGATCCCGTTCCTGCTGTTCGACGGCAAACTGCTCGATGTCATCGACACCCATGCGTGGGGCACGGTTCTGATTTGCCTGTCGGCGGTGCTGACCGTCTGGTCGATGGTGTACTACCTGCAAAAAGCGCTGCCCGAGATTCGCGCCAAGTCGCGCTAGCGCCGGTGGCTGGATAGAATCTGCCCGGCGGCTTGACACCCATCGATGGCACGGCTGTAATGCCCCTGGTTCCGTGCTGGGTAAGACGCACGGTCGCTGCCGACTCCAACCATACGCATTCAATCTGAGGGGGACACTTTGTGAACAAGTCAGAACTGATCGAACACATTGCCAAGCAAGCGGACATTTCCAAAGCGGCCGCGGGTCGCGCCCTTGAGGCGATCATCGGTGGTGTGAAGTCGACGCTCAAGAAGAACAACAGCGTGACGCTGGTTGGTTTCGGTACGTTCAGCGTGACCAAACGTGCCGCACGCAGTGGCCGCAACCCGCGCACCGGCGCAGCCATCAAGATCAAGGCGGCCAAGGTGCCCAAGTTTCGGCCGGGCAAGGCTTTGAAAGACGCGTTGAAGTAAGGCGCTCAACATGCACTGCGGGTGCTTAGCTCAGTTGGTAGAGCGGCGCCCTTACAAGGCGTAGGTCGGGGGTTCGAACCCCTCAGCACCCACCAAGCGCAGTGTCCGTGCCTCGGCGGTTCGAGATGCGGAGGCTGCGGATAAAATCAGCAGCAGTTACCAAGCAAAGGCGAACTCTGGTTCGCCTTTTTTGCGTCAGGCGGCTGCGAATCTCAGACGCTTTGTCACTTCATGCACCGCGGCGCGTGGGTGCCTCCATCCGGGGATGTTGATGTTCGATTTTTTTCGCAACCACACGCGTGTCCTCTTGTTCATCCTGGTGGTGTTGATCATTCCGTCATTTATCTTCCTAGGGGTGGAGGGCTACAGCGGGTTCAGCGAGGGTGCCAACCAGTCGGTGGCCAAGGTGGACGGTCAGGCTATCACCCAAGCCGAGTGGGATGCCGCGCATCGAGATCAGGTGGAGCGGGTGCGGCGGCAAAGCCCGAACATCGACCCCAAGCTGCTCGACAGCCCCGAAGCCAGGCAACAG
>JAKFUQ010000053.1 GCA_021732645.1 Rhizobacter sp.
CGCGCGGTCAGTGACTGGTTCGATGCGCTGGCCGACACCCACACGCTGTGGCCCGCCGCGACCCCGCCGCCAACCAACCCTTCCTTCGTTTGAGCGCATGAGCAACAAGAAGCAGATCGAAGAGTGCATCCGTGACGGGCTGGAGGGCTACTTCAGCGACCTCGATGGCGTCGAGCCGGCAGCGATGTACGACATGATGCTGAAGGTGGTCGAGAAGCCTTTGCTCGATGTCGTGATGAAGCACGCCGACCAGAACCAGAGCCGCGCTGCGGAGTGGCTGGGCATCAACCGCAACACCTTGCGCCGCAAGCTGGTCGAGCACAAGCTGATCAAGTGAACCCCGACGTACCCGAGACCGATCCATGCACGCACTGATTTCCGTATCCGACAAGACCGGCGTTCTCGAACTCGCGCGCGGCCTGCACGCGCTGGGCATCCGGCTGCTGTCCACCGGCGGCACCGCCAAGCTGCTGGCCGACGGGGGGTTGCCGGTCACCGAAGTGGCCGACCACACCGGCTTCCCGGAGATGCTCGACGGCCGGGTCAAGACGCTGCACCCGAAGATCCACGGTGGCCTCCTGGCCAGGCGCGACCTGCCCGAGCACCGTGCGGCGCTGACGGCGCATCAGATCGACACGATCGATCTGCTGATCGTCAACCTGTACCCGTTCGAAGCCACGGTCGCGAAGCCCGGTTGCACGCTGGAAGACGCGATCGAGAACATCGACATCGGCGGCCCGGCGATGGTGCGCAGTGCAGCGAAGAACTGGGAACACGTGGCGGTGCTGACCGATGCCTCGCAGTACGCCGGCGTGCTGGCGGAACTGCAGGCGCACGGCGCGGTGCAGCGCGCCACGCGCTTTGCGCTGGCGGTGGCCGCGTTCAACCGCATCGCGAACTACGACGCGGCGATCAGCGATCACCTGTCGTCGCTGACGCTGGCCGAAGGCGGCGAGCCGACCCGCGTCGAGTACCCGGCGCAGAGCAACGGCCGCTTCGTCAAGCTGCAGGACCTGCGCTACGGCGAGAACCCGCACCAGAGCGCGGCGTTCTACCGCGACCTGCATCCGGCGCCAGGCTCGCTGGTGACCGCGACGCAGCTGCAGGGCAAGGAGCTGTCGTACAACAACATCGCCGATGCGGACGCCGCCTGGGAATGCGTCAAGTCCTTCGGCCCCGACGATGCGTCGGCGGCCTGCGTGATCGTCAAGCACGCCAACCCGTGTGGCGTTGCGGTCGGAGCGACCGCTGGCGAGGCTTACGCACAGGCGTTCAAGACCGATCCGACCTCGGCCTTCGGCGGCATCATCGCTTTCAATGTCGAGGTCGATGCTGATGCGGCCAAGCGCGTCACCACGCAGTTCGTCGAGGTGCTGATCGCGCCGTCGTACACGCCCGATGCTTTGGCCGTGCTGGCCGGCAAGACCAACATGCGGGTGCTGCAGATTCCGCTGGCGGGCGTCGATCGCAACGGTGCCACCGCCTGGTCGCGTGGCCGCAATCTGCAGGACATCAAGCGCGTGGGCTCCGGCCTGCTGATCCAGGGCGCCGACAACCGCGAGATCACGCGCAGCGAACTGAAGGTGGTGACCAAGATGCAGCCCACCGAGGCGCAATGGCGCGACCTGCTGTTCGCCTGGAAGGTCGCCAAGTACGTGAAGAGCAACGCGATCGTGTTCTGCGGCGCCGGCATGACGCTGGGGGTGGGTGCCGGCCAGATGAGCCGCATCGATTCGGCGCGCATCGCGAGCATCAAGGCCGCCAATGCCAGCCTGACCCTGGCCGGTTCCGCGGTCGCCAGCGACGCGTTCTTCCCGTTTCGCGACGGGCTCGATGTCGTGTGTGAGGCCGGTGCGACCTCGGTGATTCAACCGGGCGGGTCGGTGCGGGATGATGAGGTGATTGCGGCCGCGGATGAGCGGGGGATTGCGATGGTGCTCACGGGGGTGAGGCACTTTCGGCACTGACCTTGCTGGGTGCCCTTGCGTTGCACCGCGCCGGGATTCCGCCCCGGCAGGCGGGTTACTTTTTTCTGCGGGCCCAGAAAAAAGTAACCAAAAAAGAGGGCCTGAACACCAGCCATCTGACCGGCTCGCTTCGGCTAGCCGCCTACTTCAAAGGCTCTGGCCCGAGAATGCCCAGCGAGCTACTTCAATGGTGACCTCGCTCAGGTTCAAACATGCGGTATCGCTACGCCTCGACCCTGTCGGGTCCTCGGTAGGAGTTCTTGTGCCAGAGACTTTGCCGTTCGCCTTTAGCCGCAGCGTGGTCGCCAAATGGCTGGTGTTCGGGCCCTTTGCTTTGGTGACTTTCATTTGGGCCCGCAAATGAAAACGGGTTTCGGCGTAGCCAAAGTTACTCGGGTGCCGGGCCGAGACCCGGCGCGGTCGCCCGCAGGGCTCAAGCCCTTCGCAGAAGCAGCCAAACAGCGGCCGATCGCCAAGACGATCCCATGAGAATCCTTGGCATCGACCCCGGCCTCCGCGTGACAGGCTTCGGCATCATCGAATCCGAAGGCTCGAAGCTGCACTACATCGCCAGTGGCACGATCAAGACCGATGCGGTCGCGATCGGCGAACTGCCGGCCCGCCTGAAGATCATCTTCGATGGCGTGCGCGAGGTCACCACGCGATACGAGCCCACGTGCGCGGCCGTCGAGATCGTGTTCGTCAACGTCAACCCGCAATCGACGCTGCTGCTGGGCCAGGCACGCGGGGCGGCGATTACCGGGCTGGTGACGGGCGGCCTGACAGTGTCGGAATACACCGCCTTGCAGATGAAGAAAGCCATCGTCGGCCACGGCCATGCGCGCAAGGAGCAGGTGCAGGAGATGGTGATGCGGCTGCTGCAGCTGCCCGGTCTGCCGAGCAAGGACGCGGCCGATGCGCTGGGTCTGGCGATCTGCCATGCGCATGCCGGCGCCTCGTTTGCCGCGATGGCCAAAGGTGCCACGCTGGCGCGCCGTTCGCACGCCCAGTTCAAGGGCGGACGCACTTACTGATGTTGCTGGAGCGCGGCGCAGCCCCCTACAATTTTTGGCATCTTGCACTTCTGCCGGTACCCACCGAAAGCCGACCGATGAACGTTCCCACGCCCGACCCCGCCACAGGCAGCGCCTCGCCGACGGTCGATCTGTCTCACATCGCTGCCCGCGACAAGGCCGAGATCCTGGCCCAGGCCTTGCCCTACATCCGCAAGTTCCACGGCAAGACCATCGTCATCAAGTACGGCGGCAACGCGATGACCGACCCAGCCCTGCAGCAGGACTTCGCCGAGGACGTGGTGCTGCTCAAGCTGGTCGGTCTGAACCCGGTGGTGGTGCACGGCGGCGGCCCGCAGATCGAGGAGGCGCTGGCCAAGATCGGCAAGAAGGGCACTTTCATCCAGGGCATGCGGGTGACCGACGACGAGACGATGGAAGTCGTCGAATGGGTGCTGGCCGGCCAGGTGCAGCAGGACATCGTCGGTTTGATCAATGTGGCCGGCGGCAAGGCGGTCGGGCTGACCGGGCGCGATGGTGGCCTGATCCGCGCACGCAAGCTGCGCATGCAGGACCTGAAGGACCCGACGAAGGAGCACGATGTCGGCCAGGTCGGCGAGATCGAGTCGATCGACCCCAGCGTGGTCATGGCGTTGCAGGACGACCAGTTCATCCCGGTGATTTCGCCGCTCGGCTTTGGCGCCAACAACGAGAACTACAACATCAACGCCGACGTGGTCGCCGGCAAACTGGCCGAGGTGCTGAAGGCCGAGAAGCTGATCATGCTGACCAACATCCCCGGCGTGCTCGACAAGAACGGTCAGTTGCTGACCAACCTGACCGCGCGCGAGATCGACGAGCTGTTTGCCGACGGCACGATCTCAGGCGGCATGCTGCCGAAGATCGCCAGCGCGCTTGACGCGGCGAAGAACGGCGTCAACACCGTGCACATCATCGACGGTCGGGTGCCGCACGCGATGCTGCTGGAAGTGCTGACCGAGCAGGCCTACGGCACGATGATCAGATCCCATTGATGGCACCTGAACGTCGGGTGTGGTTGTTCGATCTGGACAACACATTGCACGACGCCAGTCACGCATCGTTCGGCCCGACCAACCAGGCGATGACGCAGTACATCGTCGATCACCTCGGCTTGCCCCATGCTGAGGCCGGCTCGCTGCGCCAGCACTACTGGATCCACTACGGCGCCACGATGCTGGGCCTGGTGCGCCACCATGGCGTGAAGGCGGCCCACTTCCTTGAGGCCACCCACCAGCTGCCTGGCCTGGAATCGCGCCTGCGCACCAGCGCGCACGATCGCGCGGCACTGCGCCGCTTGCCGGGGCGCAAGCTGATCCTCACCAACGCGCCGCGCGCCTATGCACTGCGGGTGCTGAATACGCTGGGCCTGGCAAGCTGCTTCGACGGCGTGATCAGCATCGAGGACATGACGATGTTCGGCCACCACCGCCCCAAACCCGATGCGCGGATGTTCCGCCACATCGCCGCGCGGCTGAAGGTGCCGCCTCACCGCTGCACGCTGGTCGAGGACACGCTGGAGCACCAGCGCGCGGCGCGCCGTGTCGGCATGCACACCGTCTGGATGCAGCGTTATCTGCCCTCGCGACGGCGACCCGGCCGCCCCCTGGATGCGGGGGCGGCCGTCAGTGTTCACCCTTGCCATCGGCCGGCCTACGTGTGTGCCAGAATCAAATCGCTGCAGGGATTGTTGATGCTGTAGCGCCCCTCCAGTGGTGCCCGCGCAATGACGAATCGCCCCGACGACGACACCCTGGACAGCGACGGCGAGGCAGCCGGTGTGCTGGCTGCCGACCCGACCGAAGCACCTCCTCCCGACGCGGGCCGCAAGCGCCCGAAGCCCGGCGAACGCCGCGCGCAGATCCTGCAAACCCTGGCCGGCATGCTCGAACAACCGGGTGCCGAGCGCGTCACCACCGCTGCGCTGGCCGCGCGCCTGGGCGTCAGCGAAGCAGCGCTGTACCGGCACTTCGCCAGCAAGGCGCAGATGTTCGAAGGGCTGATCGAATTCATCGAAAGCAGCGTGTTCACGCTGATCAACCAGATCACAGAACGCGAGCCCTCCGGCTTGCAGCAGGCGAGCAAAGTGGTCACGCTGCTGCTGCAATTCGGCGAAAAGAACCCTGGCATGACGCGCGTGATGGTCGGCGATGCGCTGGTGTTCGAGCACGACCGGCTGGTCGCGCGGATGAACCAGTTCTTCGATCGCATCGAGTCGCAACTGCGCCAGAGCCTGCGCGTTGCCGGTGATGCTGCCGGCTCGCTGACCGCCTCGGCCGATGCGAACGCGCGGGCGTCGGTGCTGACCTCGTTCGCGGTCGGCCGCCTGCAGCGCTATGCCCGCTCGGGCTTCAAGCGCCAGCCGACCGAACACCTGGATGCGGCGCTGAGCCTGATCGTCTCTTGACCCCAGCGCCATCAGCACTTCGGTTGTCGGCATGCTGACGATCGCGGTGGCCGACGAGCCACTGACACTGCTGCCCGAGAAGGCCGCGTACCTCGCCGAACGGCAGCTGCTGCTGGTCGCCGATGCGCACTTCGGCAAGGCAATGTCGTTTCGCCGGCTCGGCGTGCCGGTGCCGCAGGGCAGCACCGCCGACAACCTGGCGACCCTGAGCGCGCTGGTCGCACGACTCGACGTTCGCCGCATCGTTTTCCTCGGCGACCTGCTGCATTCTGCCCATGCGCAATCAACCGTGACGCAACTGGCGGTGGCTCAATGGCGGGAAGCGCACCGCGACCTGGAGCTGACGCTCGTGCGTGGCAACCACG
>JAKFUQ010000130.1 GCA_021732645.1 Rhizobacter sp.
ATCGTGCGCAAGTCATCGAGCACCTCGAACCCATCGAACTCCGGCATCATCAGATCGAGGATCACGGCATCGGGTCGGTGGCGCTCTATGTCATGCAGGGCTTCGCGACCGTCGGACAGGCACACAGCATCGATGCCGATGCTCCTGAGCGTGGCCTGCATCAGATCGAGCGCCAGCGGATCGTCATCGATGACCATCACCGTGGTGCGCCGGGACGCCAACCCCCTGAACCGCGCCATGGCTTTTAAGATTTCATCACTGCGTATGGGTTTGCACAGCACATCGGCGATACCAAATGTGGCCGAGGCACCATCGTCGCCAGGCACCGTCATGCCGACCACCGGCGAATTGCAATTCGCTCCCTCCCGACGGATGCCGTCGAGCACCTCCAGGCCGGGCTGGTCGGGCAAGCGCAGATCGAGGGTGATCGCCGCATAGGCACGGTCGCGCAGGCAACTCAACGCCTGCTGGCCCGTCGACGCGGCATCCGCCTTCAGGCCGATGGCCGACACGGCCTGCACCATGCGCAACAGATGCTGCTGTTCGGAATGGATCACCAGCAGTCGATACTCCGAGGCGCCAGGCGCCTGATCGACTGCCACCAAAGCGCGCTGCGCATCGGTGCCGTGCACGCGATTGAGCAGCACATGGAACACGCTTCCTTCGCCCACCGTGCTGCGCACGCCAACGCTGCCTCCCTGCGCCTCGACCAGGCGACGCGTCAGCGCCAAGCCCAGGCCGGTGCCCTGATGCTGCTTGCTGTAGCCGGCGTCGAGCTGTTGGAACTCGACGAAAAGGCGCGGCAGATCTTCCGGGCTGATGCCGATGCCGGTGTCATGAACCTCGATGCGGAAGTGATCCGTGCCCTGCGCCATCGCGTGCACCGAGACCGTTCCCTTTTCGGGCGTGAACTTGATGGCATTCGACAGGTAGTTGTAGAGCACCTGCTTGAGCCGTGAGCCATCGAGATGCAGATCGGTCAGCTGCGGATCGACGTGGGTCACGACGCGAATCCGCTTGCGTTGTATGGCGGTGTGCAGCACCGCAGTCACTTCGCTCAGCAACGACGGCAAGACCAGTGGTTCGGGGAAGAATTCGAACTTGCCGGACTCGACCTTCGACAAGTCCAGCACATCGTTGATCAACTGCAGCAGGTGTCGGCCGCTGGTTGCAATGTGCCCCAGAAATTGATCGTGCTTGGGTGTGTCCAACGGGACGGCACGCGTTTGCAGCAAGTCCGCGAAGCCGATCACCGCGTTGAGTGGTGTGCGCAGTTCGTGCGACATGTTGGCCAGAAACTGGCTCTTCATGCGGCTCGCTTCCTGGATCTGGCGGTTCTCGGCCTCCAGACGCTGCGCCTTCAGCCGCACCTCCTCAGCCAGCCGCTGCTGGGTGATTTCAGTGACGATGCCCAGCATTCTGGTGGCGCGGCCATCTTCGATCTGAACCTTGCCGTGGACATTGATCCAGTGGACGCCGCCGTCGGGCCAGATCACACGGCACTGGGCGTGCCAGGCTTGCGCGCTGCTCAGGGCCGCTTGCAGGCTGCCGGCCACTTCATCGCGATCGTCCGGGTGAACGTGCGCGATGCAGGTGTTCAACGTCCATTCGGGGCGCAGTTTGTCGTAGCCAAAGCAGCGATCGTGTCGCAGCGAACGCTTCACCTGCATGGTGGACAGATCCAGGTCCCAGTCGCCAATGGCTGCCGCTTCGAGCGTGAAACGAAGCCGTGCTTCGCTGTCTCGCAAGGCGCTCTCAGCGCGCCGTTGGCTGGTCACGTCACGTGCGATCTTGGAGGCGCCGATGATGCGGCCTTCGCCATCATGGATCGGTGACACCGTGATCGACACGTCAAGCCGCCGACCGTCCTTGGCCACACGCACGGTGTCGAATGCCGAGACACTCACACCGCTGGACACACTGGCAACGATGTCGGACTCTTCCTCGACCCGGTCCTTGGGAACCAGCATCAGCACAGGCTGACCGATCGCTTCTTCAGCGGTGTAGTCGAACATGGCCTGGGCAGCCCGGTTCCAGCTCGTGATCCGCCCGTCCAGCGTCTTGCCGACGATCGCATCGTTGGACGATTCCACGATGGCTGCCAACAAGTTCGACTCGGTTTCAGCCTGCACCTGCGAGGTCAGGTCGCGGATGATCATGGCCATGCCCAACACCGATCCGTCGTCCGCATGGGTCAGCGCAGCCCGCAACTCCACCGGCCTGCGCGCGCCGTCTTTCGCCACCGCCGTGTAGCGAAGTACCGAGTCCACCGTGATGCTCAGTTCGATCATCACATCGACGGGACTCTTCGTCAGGTAAGCCGGTGGGCGGCCTTCACGCTGGAACACCTGCCAGATGGACTGCTGCCTGGCCTCAGCCTGAGGCCAGCCCGTCACCGTTTCCGCCACGGCGTTCATGCGGGTCACCCGTCCCTCACGGTCGGTGGCAATGAAGCCTGCGCCGATGCTTGCGAGCGCGACGGCCAGACTCTGCTGGATATCTGTCAATTGCTCTTCGGCGCTGCGCCGCTTCTTCACTTCGGCTTCGAGCGTCGCGATCACCGCGTTGAGCCGGTCCACCGACGGGATCTTCAGCGCCTTCGGGATCAGCGGCCACAGGGCCAGCGCGGTGACCAGCGATACCGCAGCGGTGCCCACCTTGGTGATGGCCTGCAAGCCATAGTCCGGATGCCAAACGGTCCAGATGTCCATCACATGCGTGAGGCCACAGGCGAAGATGAAGGCACTGAAGAGCAGCGTGATCGAATTGAGTTTCGACTCGCCGCGCTTGAGCACGAAGGTCAGCAATGCGAGGGGAATCGAGAAGTAGGCCAACGCGATCACCGCGTCCGCCGTGACCATGGACCACAAGACGCCTGGCGACCAGGTGAAACAGTACCCGTGAGGCAAAAAGCCTTCACGCCCAAAAAACGATGCCACGCCGTCCATGACCCGCTCCTCAGTTCAACGCGCTTCTGGCCCAGGGTGAATGAATCAGACCCCGCGCTCTTTCAGCCAGTCGTGCGCCAGCTCAGCGGCGTAGGTGGCCGCAGATTTGTCGTAACTCGGGCGGTAATCGGCATTGAAGCCGTGGTCGACGTTGGGGAAGACGACGATCTTCGAGCCGCTGGTCGATTTGCGCAGACCGGCGGTCATTTTGTCGATGGTCTCGGCTTTCACGAAGGCATCGATGCCGGCATACAGGCCCAGCACCGGTACTTTCAGCTCGGCAGCGAACTCGATCGGGTCTTGCGGCCGGATGTCCGACTTCATGCCTTCGAGCAGGCCGTAATAGGCGACGGCAGCTTTGAGCTTGGGGTTGTGCAGGGCATAGACCCAGGCGGCGCGACCCCCCCAGCAGTAACCCACCAACCCCAGCCGGTCGACGCGCGCACGCCCACTGGCTTTGGCAAAAGCCACCGTCGCATCGAGGTCGGCATTGACCTGTGCATCGGGCACCTTGGAAACCACGGTGGCCAGGATCTGGCCGATGTCGGTCAACTTCGAGACATCGCCCTGGCGCGCGTACAACTCCGGCGCAATCGCAAAATAGCCCAGCTTGGCGTAGCGGCGGCACACATCCTTGATGTGCTCATGCACGCCGAAGATTTCCTGCACCACCAGCACCACGGGGTACTTGCCTGGCTTGGCCGGCATCGCCCGGTAGGCCGGGATCTTGCCGTCGGCCACGGGGACGCTGACCTCACCGGCAACCAGCCCCTTCGTGTCGGTCGTGATCGCCTCGGCCAGCACCGGGTTCGAGGCCACCGCGAAGCCGGAGGCCAGCGAAGTCATCACGAAGGTGCGGCGCGACAGGCCGTCAGGCGCGTGAGGCGTGGGTTTCTGAAAATCGATTGGCTTCAAGCCGTAGTCCAGCAGTTTCATGGAAAGTCCTGTGTTGCGGGGTGGGTTGAGTAGGCGAACTTCTTGGGCAAGGCACAAGCGCCCCTCAACCTTACAACACGACGCGCGACAGCAGCCCGTCCTCGAACCATTGCCGCATGTAGCTGCCGATCAGCGCCGAGACCTCCTCTTCGCTCAGGCCAAGCTCGGCCGCCACCGCCTCGGCACCCGCGCAAGACTGCGCAAAAGAAGTGTCAGCCAGCATGGCACGCAGCAGGGTGGCTTCCACCGGATGCAGCGAGCGGAAGTGCGGCTGCAGGCCTTTGCGCCAGACCAGCCAGTCGACCTCGGTTTCCGACACCACCAGTGCCGGTGGCACCTGGTCATCGTCCAGCGCCTGCCATACCGCCACGGTGTTGTGGCGAAACACCAGCAACTCGGCGGTCGGCACCGGCACCAGCCGCAGCGTGGCCCACGCCTCGGGCGGCACACCGCCCAGGCCGCTGGCGTCGAGCACCTGGGCGTCGGGGCCGTCGAAGGCACGTCGCAGCGCCCAGTCGAGTCGGGCCAGTTCCACATGTCCCGGCTGCTCGGGTTGGTGGGTCGCGAGGTGCGCCTCGAATTGATCGCCATACCAGCGCAGGCTGCGGGTGGTCGGCGCGTGCGCGGCGATGTAGCTGACAGCGGCCGCGTCAAAGTCGGCATCGCCCATCACTGCGTGCGTTTTTTCATAGGCGTCGACGAGCGTATCGAACAAGCGCACCCGGTAGGCATTGGCATAGATGCCCAGCCCCAGGCTGCGCCGGGCCGCGCTGCCGGCGACCAGCGCCGTGGCGTCGCCATTGCCCAGCACGTGCTGCTGGAAATGCAGTTGCAGCGACAGCACCGAGCGGCTCATACCGGGCTCCCGGCCAGCTCGCGCCGCGACGCTGGGGCCATACCCGACACAGCTTGCGCAGCGATTGCACGCGCATGGTCGAGCTCGGCAACCAGTTCTTCAAGCGGCGGAATGTGGTCATCGCGCTCGATCATGGTGGCCACCGGGCCGACCAGCGCCAGCGCTTCGGCATACAGCGCCCACACCGGGTCGGCAACGGGATGGTCGTGCGTGTCGATGATGTGGTCGCCATGGTCGGTGTGGCCGGCCAGATGGATCTGCTGTACCCGGTCGGGTGGAATGCCGCGCAGGAACGCGCGTGGATCGAAGCCGTGGTTGACGCTGCTGACATAGATGTTGTTCACATCGAGCAGCAAGCCGCAGCCGGTGCGCTGGCAGACCTCGGTGATGAACTCCCACTCGGACATCTCCGAGGCCTGAAAGCTCACGTAACTGGAGACATTTTCGAGCACCAGTGGGCGCTGCAAGGCGTCTTGAACCTGGTGCACGTTGCGCACCACCACATCGAGTGCAGCATCAGAGAACGGCAGCGGGTACAGGTCGTGAAGCACGCGACCATGCACGCCCGTCCAGCACAGGTGATCGGAAATCCACAGCGGCTCGACCCGGCGCGCCAGCGCGGCCAAGTCACGGAGGTAAGCGGGGTCGGGGCCATCGGCCGCGCCGATGGACAGTGCCACGCCGTGCATCACCACGGGGTAGTTGGCGCGGATGCTGTCCAGCATCACCAGCGGCTTGCCACCGGGGACGAGGTAGTTGTCGGACAGGATTTCGAGCCAGTCGACGCGCTGCGGCGCGTCGAGAAATTCAAGGTAGTGCTCGGTGCGCAGCCCCAGCCCGAAACCAGGGTTGGGGAGCCGGGGCTGCGCAGTGGGCATATGCCGTCAGCGAACGATCACAGATCGCCGATGGTGCCGCCAGACTTCAGGCATTCGCCAGCAGCCATGCCTTTGAAGCCGTGACCCTTGCAAGCGTTTTGCGTCTTGCAAGCGTTCTCGGTGGTCTTGCAGTCCGAATTGCCCTTGCAGCTGTGCACGCCGT
>JAKFUQ010000035.1 GCA_021732645.1 Rhizobacter sp.
ATACCGCCGGTTGCCGCGCCGCTTCATCGGCTTGAGCTGGGTGAACTCCTGCTCCCAATAGCGCAAAACATAAGGCTTCACGCCGCACAGATCACTCACCTCACCGATGGTGAAGTAGCGTTTGGCGGGGATGTCAGGAAGAGAATTCTCCATTCAAATCAATAACATGGGGAGAAGTCGAAGACTCTACTCGAAGCTGTCTCCCGGCGTTGTGTCACCCTGCACGACATCTTTCAATTTGTGACTGGCGTGGAAGGTGACCACGTTGCGTGCCTTGATCGGAATGGTTTCGCCGGTGCGCGGGTTGCGGCCGGGGCGCGGTGCCTTGCGGCGGATGTTGAAGTTGCCGAAGCCCGACATCTTCACGTCGCGGCCAGTGACCAACGCGGCCTGGATGATGTCGAAGAAGGCTTCGACCATGTCCTTGGACTCGCGCTTGTTCAAGCCCAGGCGCTCGAACAGCAGGTCGGCCAACTCGGCCTTGGTCAGGGTGGGCGTGTCCAGGCTGGACAGCATCATGGCTGGCGTCGAATCGTCGTTCATCGTCATCACCCGCGCAGTCGCACGCCGAGGCGCGTGCGCAAAGTTTCGAGTACCCCGGCGACTGCCGCGTCGATGCGCTCGTCGGTCAGCGTGGCCTCATCGTCTCGCAGCTCCAGGCGCACGGCCAGGCTGCGCTCGGTGCTAGTCGTGCTGCCGGCAGCGAACGGCGGCCGGAACACGTCGAACAGGTTCGCCGAGCGGATCAAGCTGCCGGACGATTGCTCGACGATGGCCTGCACCAGCGCCTCATGCGTCACCGATTCGTCGGCCATCACCGCGATGTCGCGCCACACCGACTGCTGCTTGGGCAGCGGCACGAACGCAGGCACGGTGGTGTGCAGCAGCGCCGCCAGCTCGATCTCGAACACCACCGGCGCGCTGTTCAACTCGTAGGCCTGGCGCCAGCGCGGGTGCAACTCGCCGATGTGGCCGACGGTGACGCCATCGATCACGATGCGTGCGCTGCGGCCAGGGTGCAGCGCCGGGTGCTCGCAGACCGCAAAGCTGACGGCGCGCGGCGAGAACAGCGCTTGCACATCGCCCTTCACGTCGAAGAAGTCAACCGCACGCTCCTTGCTGCCCCACTGCGCGGCATCGACCGGCCCGTAGGCCAGGCCCGCCACGCGCATCGGCTGGCTGACACCGGCCACGCCCAGCGGCCCGTCGGTGGCGTTCGCGTCGCGGCGGAACACACGACCGATTTCGAACAGCCGCACCCGTGGTGCCTTGCGCGCGAGGTTGTGGCGCAACGTGTTGACCAGGCTGCCAATCAGGCTGGAGCGCATCACCGACAGCGGGCTGGCGATCGGGTTCAGCACGCGGATCGGGTCGGGGTTGCCCGCCAGCTCATGCTCCCAGCGTGCTTCGATGAAGCTGAAGTTGATGGTTTCGAAGTAGTCGAGTGCGGCCAAGCGATGGCGCACCGCATGTGGCGAGCGCTGCGCTTCGGGCCGCACGCGGGCGGTGATCGGCGCGCGCGGTGCGGTGTTCGGCAGGCTGTTGAAGCCGATGACGCGGATCACTTCCTCGATCAGGTCTTCTTCGATCTGCAAATCGAAGCGCCAGCTCGGCGGTGTGACCGTCAGCACGCCGGGTGCTTCGGTGTACGCCAGCCCGAGCCGCTGCATTACGCCGGCGCACTGCGTCGGTGTGACCGGCATGCCGATGACCTTGGCCGCGCGGTCGATGCGCAGCGTCAACGGCTTGGCCTCAGGCAACGCCAGCACCTGATCGTCGATCGGGCCACACACAGTGTCGGGGGTGCCGCAGATGTCGATGACCAATTGCGTCAGGCGTTCGATGTGCTCGACCGTCGTGGCCGGGTCGACGCCGCGCTCGAAACGGTGCCCGGCGTCGGTCGAGAAGTTGTAGCGGCGCGAGCGGCCAGCCACCGCTTCAGGCCACCAGAACGCGGCTTCGACGTAGATGTTGCGGGTGTCGTCAGACACCGCGGTGGCGTCGCCACCCATGATGCCGGCGAGCGATTCCACCGCGTGGTCATCGGCGATCACGCCGACCTTGGCATCGACGTCCACCGTGCTGCCGTTCAGCAGCTTCAGCGATTCGCCAGGCCGACCCCAGCGCACCTGCAAACCGCCATGGATCTTGTCGAGGTCGAAGATGTGGGAAGGCCGGCCGAACTCGAACATCACGTAGTTCGAGATGTCGACCAGCGGGCTGACCGAGCGCTGGCCGCAGCGCGCGAGGCGGTCGACCATCCACGCCGGCGTGGTCGCCTTCGGATTGACCTGGCCCACGATGCGGCCGGTGAAGCGCCCGCACAGATCACGCGCTTCGACCGTGACCTTCAGCGTGTCGGATGAGCCGACGCGCGTCGTCGGGAACGACGGCTGCAGCAGCGGCGAGCCGGTCAGCGCAGCGACTTCGCGCGCCACACCGAACACGCTCAACACATGGCCGAGGTTGGGCGTCAGCTTCAGCGTGAACAGCGTGTCATCGAGCAGCAAGTGATCGCGAAGGCTGGCACCGACCTTGGCGTCTTCCGCCAACACCAGCAAGCCGCCATGCTCGTCAGACAACTTCAACTCACGCGCCGAGCACAGCATGCCCTGGCTTTCAACGCCGCGCAGCTTGCCGAGCTTGATGCGAAACGGCTCGGCACTCACCTTCTCATCGGCCGGCGGCAGTTCGGCGCCGACGGTGGCGCACGGCACCTTGATGCCGACGCGCACGTTCGGCGCACCGCAGACGATGTTCAGGGGTGCGGCCGCACCGACATCGACCTGGCAGACGTTCAGTCGATCGGCATCGGGGTGGCGCTCAACGGCCAGCACCTCGCCGACCACCACGCCCCTGAACGGTGGCGCGGCCGGGCGCAGCTCTTCGACCTCCATGCCGGCCATCGTCAGCAGATCGGCCAGCTCGGCGGTGTTCAGGGGCGGGTTACAGAACTCGCGCAACCACGACTCGGGAAATTGCATCGCGTGAACCTCTGATGGGTCTTACTTGAACTGCGACAGGAATCGCAGGTCGCCGTCGAAGAACAGGCGCAGATCGTTGACGCCGTAACGCAGCATCGTCAAGCGATCGGGGCCCATGCCGAAAGCGAAGCCGATGTAACGCTCGGGGTCGAGACCGTAATTGCGCACGACATTCGGGTGCACCTGGCCCGATCCGGCCACTTCGAGCCAGCGGCCCTTCAGCGGCCCGCTGGCAAAGGCGATGTCGACTTCAGCCGACGGCTCGGTGAACGGGAAGAACGACGGACGGAAGCGCAGCTGCAGGTCGTCGGTCTCAAAAAAGGTGCGGAAGAAATCGGTGAAGACGACCTTCAGGTCCTTGAAGCTGACGTTCTCACCGATCCACAGGCCTTCGCACTGGTGGAACATCGGCGAGTGCGTCGCGTCGCTGTCGACGCGGTAGGTGCGGCCCGGCGCAATCACGCGAATCTCGGGCATCGGGTTGGCGCCGTGGTGCTTCTCGGCGTGGGCGCGCGCATAGCGCACCTGCATCGGCGAGGTGTGCGGGCGCAGATTCAGCCAGCGGCCTTCGGCGTCTTTCACGTCGACGTAGAAGGTGTCCTGCATCGATCGCGCAGGGTGGTTCTCGGGGTTGTTCAGCGCGGTGAAGCTGTACCAGTCGGTCTCGATTTCCGGGCCTTCGGCCACGTCGAAGCCCATCGACGCGAAGATCGATTCGATGCGCTCCATCGTGCGCGACACCGGGTGCAGACCGCCGGTGCCACGCTGGCGGCCGGGCAGCGTCACGTCGAGCGCTTCGGCCTTGAGTTGCGCATCGAGCTCGGCATCGGCCAGTGCCTGCCGACGCGTATTCAGCGCCGCTTCGACCTGCTGCTTCGCCGCGTTGATCAGCGCGCCGCGCGCCTTCTTGTCCTCGGGCGACAGCGCGGCAAGCGCCTTCAGTTGATCGGTGAGGCGACCGGATTTGCCCAGGTAACGCGCCTTTGCGTTTTCCAGATCGGCCGGTGTGGTGGCCTGCGCGAAGTCGCGCTGCGCATCGTGCACCAGGGGTTCGAGGTCGTTCATCGGGGCTGGGTCTGGCTTCAAACGGAACCGCCACAAAAAAGGCCAACACGAGGTCGGCCTTGAGGGACTTGCACTGGCAGAGATGCCTCCGCCAGCGTGCCACGCTGCCTCAGGCCGAAGCCCGAGGACAGATCGAAGCGGTCAAGCGAGCTGGGCCTTCACCTTCTCGACGATGCTGCCGAAACCGGCAGGATCGTTCACGGCCATGTCGGCGAGCACCTTGCGGTCGATCTCGATCGACAGCTTCTTCAGGCCGGCCATGAACTTGCTGTAGGTGACGCCATGGCTGCGACTGCCGGCGTTGATCCGGGCGATCCACAGGTTGCGGAACACGCGTTTCTTGGTCCGGCGGTCACGGTAGGCGTATTGCCCAGCGCGCATGACGGCTTGCTTGGCAATGCGGAACACGTTTTTGCGACGGCCGCGGTAGCCCTTGGCGAGGGCGATGATCTTTTTGTGACGGGCACGGGCGGTTACACCACGTTTGACGCGAGGCATGCGTTTTCTCCTTCAGTCAATTACAGGCCAGCAAAAGGCAACATCTGCTTGATGCGCCCCTTGTCGGTCTCGTGCACAGCGGTCGAACCACGCAAGTGGCGTTTGACCTTCGTGGACTTCTTGGTGAGGATGTGGCGCTTGAACGCTTGTCCGCGCTTGACGGTGCCACCCGGGCGAACGCGAAATCGCTTCTTCGCGCTGCTCTTGGTCTTCATTTTGGGCATGACTGCTCCTTTTAAGTTGCTGCTGCAGGCGCCGGCACGACACGTACCGTCTTGTAGGCCTGCAGTCGCTTCTGACAGCATCCGGGCGACCAAACCCGAGTGCTGTATTCCTTACCGTGTCAGGACTTTCGCTTCGGTCCCAACACCATGATCATCTGACGCCCTTCGAGCTTGGGCATGTTCTCGACGACCGACACATCGGCCAACTCGTCCCGGATGCGCTCCAACAGCCGCATGCCGATGTCCTGGTGGGTGATTTCCCGACCGCGATACCGCAAGGTGACCTTGCCCTTGTCGCCGTCTTCTTCGATGAAGCGGCGCAGGTTGCGCATCTTGATCTGGTAATCGCCTTCGTCGGTGCCGGGCCGGAACTTGACTTCCTTGACCTCGATCACCTTCTGCTTCGATTTGGCTTCCGCCGCTCGCTTTTGCTCTTGGTACTTGAACTTGCCGTAATCCATCAGGCGGCAGACCGGGGGCTCGGCCGTGGCGGCGATCTCGACCAGATCGACATCCAACTCACCTGCCATGCGCAGGGCTTCAAGGGTACTCACGATGCCCAGTGGCTCGTTTTCCACACCGTTCAACCGGACTTCGGGCGCCATGATCTCCCGATTGAGCCGGTGCTTACGCTCGGCATTGGGGGTACGGCGATCAGCAAAAGTAGCGATGGTTCAAACCTTTCAACGAACTCCAAGGCAACGGAATTCACACAAAAACATGCACACGCACCGGTCGATCAAAGGGCTGGGCGCTCCGGCTGAAAGCCAGAGAGATCACGCTTTTTGAGCGATGTCGCTGGCCAACCTTGCGGAAAAGTCTGCCAGCGACATGACACCGAGGTCTTGATTTCCCCGGGCGCGCACTGCGATGGTCCCATTTGCCTTTTCCTTGTCACCCACGACAAGGA
>JAKFUQ010000215.1 GCA_021732645.1 Rhizobacter sp.
CGGCCACGCTGCTGATCGCAGGCGGTGGCACGACCACCGCCACCGAGGAAGAAGCCGAAGAAGCTGCCGAAGCCGCGCTGTCGACCGTCGACTCCGAATTCGGCCGCACCACCGACCCGGTGCGCATGTACATGCGCGAGATGGGCACGGTCGAGTTGCTCACGCGCGAAGGCGAGATCGAAATCGCCAAACGCATCGAAGGTGGTTTGCAGGCGATGATGATGGCGATCAGCGCGTCGCCCACCACCATCGCCGAGATCCTGGCCTGTGCCGACCGCATCGGTGCGGGCGAGATGACGATCTCCGAGGTGGTCGATGGCTTCGTCTCCGAAGGTGAGGCCGACGACTATGTGGCCGAAGAAGATGTGGACTTCTTCGACGAAGAGGACGATGACGACGGCAACGGCGGCAGCAAGGCACTGACCAAGAAGCTCGAAGAGTTGAAGGTGCAGGCTCTGGCGAAGTTCACCAATCTGCGCGCCAATTTCGACAAGATGCGCAAGGCGTTCGAGAAAGACGGCTACCAGTCGCCTGCCTACAGCAAGGCACAGCAGGCCATCAGCGCCGAGCTGATGACAATCCGTTTCACCGTCAAGACGATCGAAAAGCTGTGCGGCATCCTGCGTTCACAGGTGGACGACGTGCGCCGCTACGAGCGCGAGCTGCGCAAGATCCTGGTCGACAAGTGCGGCATGCCGCAAGACCACTTCATCAAGCACTTCCCACCGAACTTGCTGAACTTGAAGTGGGCCGAAAAAGAGATTGCGGCCAACAAGCCCTACAGCGTCGTACTGGCGCGCAACCTCCCGCCGGTGCAGGAACTGCAGCGAAAGCTCACCGACCAGCAAGCGCGTGCTGTCGTCCCACTGGACGACCTGAAGAAGATCAACAAGAAAATGAACGAGGGTGAGAAGTCCTCGCGCGACGCGAAGAAGGAAATGATCGAGGCCAATCTGCGCCTCGTGATCTCGATCGCGAAGAAGTACACCAACCGCGGCCTGCAGTTCCTCGACCTGATTCAGGAAGGCAACATCGGTCTGATGAAGGCGGTCGACAAGTTCGAGTACCGCCGCGGCTATAAATTCTCGACCTACGCCACGTGGTGGATCCGCCAGGCCATCACCCGCTCGATCGCCGATCAAGCGCGCACCATCCGCATTCCGGTGCACATGATCGAGACGATCAACAAGATGAACCGGCTGAGCCGTCAGCACTTGCAGGAGTTCGGCTTCGAGCCCGACGCGCCGACACTCGCCGAAAAGATGGAGATTCCCGAGGACAAGATCCGCAAGATCATGAAGATCGCCAAGGAGCCGATCTCCATGGAGACGCCGATCGGCGACGACGACGACTCGCACCTGGGCGATTTCATCGAGGACACCAACAACACCGCGCCGATCGAAGCCGCGATGCAGGCTGGCCTGCGTGACGTGGTGAAAGACATCCTCGACAGCCTGACGCCGCGCGAGGCCAAGGTGCTGCGCATGCGCTTCGGCATTGAGATGAGCACCGACCACACGCTGGAAGAAGTCGGCAAGCAGTTCGACGTGACCCGTGAGCGCATCCGCCAGATCGAGGCCAAGGCGATCCGCAAGCTCAAGCACCCGAGTCGGTCAGACAAGCTACGGACGTATCTCGACAACCTTTGAGCGCTTCCAAAGAAGCACGCAGCCCCACTGCCAGGTGGGGCTTTTTTTCGCTTGTTGACGCTAGACTGTGACTTAGATCACGGCTTGCTGCGGATGACCCGAAACATCGAATGTTGTGTGCTGTTTGCCGACCTGCGCGGCAGCACGGGGCTGTACGAATCCCTGGGCAATGCGATCGCCACCCAGTGGGTCACGCAGAGCATCTCGATGCTGGGGGAGGTCGTCGTTGCCCGCGGCGGCACGCTGGTCAAGACGCTGGGCGACGGCCTGATGGCGACCTTCGGCGATGCGGCATCGGCGGTCAACGCATCGATCGACATGCACGAGGCGCTGTCATCCAAAGGCTCGCACCCCGCATCGGTCAGCAGCCCGCCAGGTCGGGTGCTGAAACTGCAGGTCGGCCTGGCCTATGGCGAGGTGGTCGAGATGGCCGGCGACTGCTTCGGCGATGCCGTCAATGTGGCGGCCCGTCTGCTCGAACACTCGGGTGACAACGAAACGCTGGTCACAGCCACTGTGCTGGCCGCGCTGCCGGCCTACGAGCGGGGCCAGTTTCGCCGCCTTGACCACCTGCAACTGCGTGGCCGGGCCGAGTCCGTGGAAGTCCACATTCTGGAGACCCGCCAGATCACCGACATGGCAGCGACCGCCTTCGGCGACATCATGGCGAACCCGGAACCCGAAGGTGTGCGGCTGATCTGGCTGGATGTGAACCAGGTCTTTGCCTGCAGCAGCATGCCGGTGATCCTGGGGCGCAGCAACCAGGCCACCTACTGCATCGACGACAACCGCGTCTCGCGCTCTCACGCCCGCATCGACTGGCACGGCGGCGCCTTCCAGTTGTCCGACCTCAGCTACAACGGCACCTATGTCCGCTTCGCCGGCGACACCGAGGTGGTCACCCTGAGGCGTGGCACCTGCACCCTGCACGGCAGCGGCGTGGTGGGCCTCGGCACCTCACCGTCGGACCCCACGGCACCCTGCGTCCGCTTCGAGGTGCTGCGCTTCGCTGAAACCTCGAGGCAAGCCCCCGAGCAGCTCTGATGGCGATTGCGCCCCGGTGCACAGCACCTCGCTGCACCGAAGGTGGTCAAGCCGACGGCCTGCATCGATAATCACCGGTTGCCCTTTTGCGTACACCGCATGCCCTTTGCCCCTGAACCCGTCCACCAACACGGCAAGCCTGTCACGCCGACCACGGCGGTGCTGTTGTGCAACCTGGGCACCCCCGACGCACCGACCGCCCCCGCCCTGCGCCGCTATCTGAAGGAATTTCTCAGCGATCCGCGGGTCGTCGAGATTCCGCGCCTGGTGTGGTGGTTCATCCTGAACGGCGTGATCCTGCAGGTGCGCCCCAAGCAGTCGGCCGCCAAGTACGCCACCATCTGGACCGACGAAGGCTCGCCGCTGAAGGTGTGGACCCAAAAACAAGCGGCCATGCTGCAGGGCTACCTGGGCGAGCGCGGGCACCGCGTGCTGGTGCGCCCGGCCATGCGCTACGGCACGCCGGCCATACCGGCGGTGCTCGACGAATTGCGGGCCGAAGGCATCACGCGCGTGCTGGTGCTGCCGTTGTACCCGCAGTACTCCGGCCCCACCACCGCCAGCGTCAGCGACCGGGTGTCGCAGTGGCGCAAGTCCTCGCGCTGGCAACCGGAGTTCCGCTTCGTCAACCAGTACCACGACGACCCCGGCTACATCGCCGCCCTGGCGAAACGTGTCACCGACCGCTGGCAGCACAGCGGTCGACCCGATCGGCTGGTGCTGAGCTTTCACGGCGTGCCGCGTCGCACCCTGCTGCAGGGCGACCCCTACCACTGCCAGTGCCTGAAAACGGCTCGATTGCTGGGGGAGCATCTGGGTCTCGGTGCCGACGAGATGGTCGTCACGTTCCAAAGCCGCTTTGGCAAGGCCGAATGGCTGCAGCCCTACACCGAACCGACGCTGATTGCGCTGGCCACACAAGGCGTGAAGCGGGTGGACATCATGTGCCCCGGTTTCACCACCGACTGCCTGGAAACATTGGAAGAGATCGCCCAGGAAGGGCGTGACGCGTTCATCAATGCCGGCGGCACCGAGTTCAACTACCTGCCCTGCCTGAACGACCAGCACGAATGGCTGCTCGCACTGACGCACGTCGCCATGGCGCACCTGCAAGGTTGGGCGGGCGACGGCGGCATCGACACCAGCGCGCTGGCCGCCCAACGCCAGCGTGCGCTGGCGCTCGGTGCCGAACGCTGACGCACACAGCGCCTGCCGACCACACGATGCACGGGGTGCCCGCGTGAGACTCGACAAGTGGCTGTGGGCGGCCCGCTTCTACAAGACCCGCAGCCTCGCCACCGACGAGATTGGCAAGGGCCGCATCAGTGTCAATGCACAGCCCGCCAAGCCGTCGCGGGAATTGCGCCCAGGCGACCGCATCGAACTGCGCCAGGGGCCTCTGTTGCGCACCATCGTCGTCGCAGCACTCAGCGATGTTCGCGGCCCGGCACCGGTTGCACAGGCCTTGTATGCGGAAACCGAGGAGAGCATCGCGCTGCGCGAGAAGGCGGCTCGCGAACGCCGTGAGTCGGCCGAGCCTTCTTTGGCGATCGAGCAGGGTCGCCCGACCAAGCGCGACCGACGTAAGTTGGCCGACTGGAACCGCTGGAGCGCCTCGGTCGACGGCGAATGAGGTGCACCGACTCGCCCGCCGGCTGCAAAGTCCCTCTTGAAATTCGGAGAATCGGCCTCAAGTCCCGCGCTGGAGGTTTTAAGACTACATGACCCCGAACGAACCGCACGCCCCCGCAGACCACGATCCGTCCCCCGCCAACAGCGCTCCCCCAGGGGCCGGCCATGGGGTCGACGCCAGCTCGAAACTCGCCGAACTGGAAGCCAAGCACGCAGAGGTGGCCGATGCCTACCTCCGAGCCAAGGCCGAGGCCGAAAACACCCGCCGCCGTGCCGAAGACGAGATCGCAAAAGCCCGCAAGTTCGCCGTGGAAGGTTTCGCCGAGAACCTGTTGCCGGTCAAAGACAGCCTGGAGGCCGCGATCGCCTTGCCCAGCGCCACACCCGAGCAACTGCTGGAAGGCGTGCACGCGACCTTGCGGCAACTCTCCAGCGCCCTGGAGCGCAACCGCGTGATCGAGATCAACCCCGCCGCAGGTGCCAGGTTCGATCCGCACCAACACCAGGCCATCAGCGTCGTGCCGGCTGCTCAAGAGGCCAACACGGTGGTGGCCGTGCTGCAAAAGGGCTACCTCATATCGGACCGCGTGCTGCGCCCGGCGCTGGTCACCGTCAGCGCCCCCCAATAGCGGCGGGTGACGGGGCGGATACACACCGCACCCCTTGAAAAACAGGCGGGTTATCCACAACTTATTCCAGGCCAGATTCAGATTTCAGGA
The DNA here is from genome assembly GCA_021732645.1 of Rhizobacter sp. Taxonomy (GTDB): domain Bacteria; phylum Pseudomonadota; class Gammaproteobacteria; order Burkholderiales; family Burkholderiaceae_C; genus PBB1. Next base: position 5,045 of record JAKFUQ010000215.1, read on the forward strand.
GATTAGACATGGCAAAAATCATCGGCATCGACCTCGGCACCACCAACTCGTGCGTGGCTATCATGGAAGGCAACACCACCAAGGTGATCGAGAACAGCGAAGGTGCGCGCACCACGCCTTCGATCGTGGCGTACCAGGAGGGCGGCGAGATCCTGGTGGGTGCCTCGGCCAAGCGCCAGGCCGTCACCAATCCGAAGAACACGCTGTATGCGGTCAAGCGCCTGATCGGTCGCAAGTTCACCGAAAAGGAAGTGCAAAAGGACATCGACCTGATGCCCTACGCGATTGCCGCTGCCGACAACGGCGACGCCTGGGTCGAGGTGCGCGGCCAGAAGATCGCGCCGCAGCAGGTCAGCGCCGAGATCCTGCGCAAGATGAAGAAGACCGCCGAGGACTACCTCGGTGAAGCGGTCACGGAAGCGGTGATCACCGTGCCCGCGTACTTCAACGACGCGCAGCGCCAGGCGACCAAGGACGCCGGCCGCATCGCCGGTCTCGACGTCAAGCGCATCATCAACGAGCCGACCGCGGCAGCGCTCGCCTTCGGCCTCGACAAGAACGAGAAGGGCGACCGCAAGATCGCCGTCTATGACCTGGGCGGCGGCACCTTCGACGTGTCGATCATC
>JAKFUQ010000083.1 GCA_021732645.1 Rhizobacter sp.
CGGGACAATATACGCCTGCAAATGAGATACCAGATTGGTCTTACGGAGTTACAGACTGGGCTGATTCAATATACAGAGATCACGACCGTGATTATTGGAATATTAGCCAAGCATACGCTGAGACAGGCGATTATACGAAGTACCGCAGAGATATCATTATTGCAGACAACCGCCTAGTCGAACGAATAAAGTCTAAGGATGGGCGTAATCCGAACCTTCCTCGTGATGCAGCCGATAGAGCGGCTGAAGTGGCCGCTGAGGCGTTTCGTCAAAAAATACTTCTTTGGGACATCCCCCTTTGGAGATCTTCTGCAGATCCGATTCGGCCCGACACAGGCATACCGTATTGGATTCAAAGCCCAAATACCAACGCCAACTACCGCAACGCCCTCACCCCACCGCGCCCCCGTGACCCCCTGGCAATCGATCTCGACGGCGACGGCATCGAGACCGTGGGCATTGGCGCCGCTCCAGTCTTGTTCGACCACAACGCCGATGGCATCCGCACCGGCACAGGCTGGATTCGGCCTGACGATGCCTGGCTGGTGGTCGACCGCGATGGCAATGGCCTGATCGATACCGGGCGCGAGCTGTTCGGCGTCGATACCTTGCTGTCGGGCACGCCGGGGGTGGATGCGGTGTATGCAGCGACCGGGTTTGAGGCGCTGGCCGCCTTGAATTCCAATGGCGATGCAGTGTTCAACGCGTCGGATGCAGCCTTCGGTGCCCTGCGACTGTGGCAAGACCTGAACCAGGACGGGGTGTCGCAAGCGGGTGAGCTGTCTACGCTGGCGCAAAAGAACATTTTGAGCATCGGGTTGGCTGCGTCCACCAGCACGGTGAACCTGGGCAACGGCAACACGCTCACGGGCACTGCCGTGGTGACGCGCACCACCGGCGGCAGCACCCAGGTGGGCAGTGTCTCCGTGGGGGCCGACACCACGGCGAGCAACCTGAATCTGGCGAACAACCCGTTTTATCGGGAGTTCACCGATTCGATTGCGTTGACTACCGCTGCGCTGGCCTTGCCCGAGATGCAGGGCTCGGGCGCGGTGCGCGATCTGCGGGAGGCAATGAGCCTGGGCGACTCGGCATCAGCCGCTTTGGTGTCTGCGGTGCAGGCGTTTGCGCAGGGCTCCAGCCGGGATGCGCAACAAGCCTCGCTCGATGAGGTACTGCGCACTTGGGCCGCCACCGAGGCGGTGGCGGATTTCAACATCGAGGCGGTGGGGCAGGAAACCCGCATCTTCAAGGTGGCGGGCAGTAGCGATGCGGCGTTGCAAGCAAAGTTGACGCGGATCATCCCGGTGTTGGAAGTATTCAATGCGGCGAAAGTAGAAGACGCTGGGGGCACCTGGGCACCTACCACGTCGATAGTCGACGGCAAGACGATCCGCACCTACAACATCACCGCCCAGCAAGCCACGCTGATGCAAGCCAGCTACGACGCGCTGCGCAATTCGGTGTATTCGAGTTTGGTGGTACAGACACGGCTGAAGCCTTATCTGGATGGCATTGAGCTGGTGATTGATGACGCAGGGATTCGGTTTGATGCCACCAACCTCGGGGCGGCGCTGGACGCGGCGAAGGTAGCAAACGAACGCAACGGCATTCTGGATTTGGTGGACTTGATTCGTAATGCCGGCAGCACCTTGCAAGCGGTGTCATTTGACTCGTTGGGCAAGCTGGGCGCATGGGTTACTGCACTCCCAGCCAATTCGGCACTTCGGGCTGAGTTGGTAGCGGTCGACATCTACGCGGGTGCGGTCACCACAGGAACCGCGCGGAATGACATCTATTTGGGAACAGCGGTAGCAGAGACGTTCGCTGGTGGGAGCGGCGATGATTCTCTTTACGGCAGCTCGGGCAACGACACGCTCGACGGCGGAGCAGGCACTGACACGCTCGACGGCGGGGCAGGCAACGACACGCTCTGGGGCAACGATGGCAACGACACCTATCTCTTCGGCAAGGGCGACGGCCAAGACACCATCCTCAGCGACACCTTTGCATCCGCCAGCAAGCTCAATGTGCTGCTCTTCAAAGCGAACGTCGCGCCCAGCGAAGTCGCCGTCACTCGCCAGTCCAACGACCTCGTTCTCACCATCATCGGCTCGGCCGACAAGCTCACCATCAACTCATTTTTCAACCTCGACTCCCCTTACAACACCCATAACCCGATCCAGCTGATCCGCTTCAACAACGGCGACAGCTGGGATATCCCCACCATCCAGGCCCTTCTCTCCACCAACATCATCAACGGCACTGCCATCAGTGACTCCTTGACTGGCACGGCGCTCGGCGACAAGCTGTATGGCTTCGATGACAACGACACGCTGTCCGCTGCCGCCGGGCACGATTGGCTGGATGGCGGCGCGGGCAACGACGCGCTGAGTGGCGGCGCAGGCAACGATGTGTATGTGGTCGATGTGGCGGGTGATGTCATCACCGAGTTGGCGAACGAGGGCATCGACACCATTCGGTCGTCTGTTACCCACACCTTGGGCACCGAACTCGAAAACCTTGTGCTGACCGGCGATCTCGCAATCAACGGCACAGGCAATGCGGCGGTGAATCTGCTATTCGGCAACACAGCAGCAAACCGCCTCGACGGCGCTGCGGGTGCCGATGTGTTGAGGGGCGGCGGCGGTAACGACACCTATGTGGTCGACCACCTGTCCGACTCGGTTCTGGAAGGCGTTGACGAGGGCATCGACACCGTCGAAGCGTCTGTCTCGTGGACGTTGGGTGTTGAAGTCGAAAACCTGACGCTGACCGGGGCTGCGGCCTTGAACGGCACTGGCAACGCACTTCCCAACACGCTGACGGGCAACGATGCCACGAATGTGTTGAGTGGTGGGGCGGGCGACGACACCTACATCGGCGGTCTGGGATCGGACGTGTTGACCGACGCCTCGACGCTGTCGAACGACGTGTACGTGTGGGGGCGGGGTGAAGGTGCGGATGTGTTGACCGATGCGGGTGGCGTGGACCGGATCGACGTGTTGGCCGGCGCAGCCGACAGCCAGATCTGGCTGAGGCAGGTCGGCAGCAATCTGCAGCTGTCGGTCATCGGCACCAGTGACAGCTTGACGATCAACGGCTGGTATGCGGGTGCGGCCAACCAAGTCGAAAGCTTTCGGCTTGCCGACGGGCAGGCCCTGCTGGCGTCACAGGTGCAACAACTCGTCGATGCCATGGCCGCATTTGTGCCACCTGCGCCCGGGCAAACCACCTTGCCTGCAAGTTACCAAACGGCGTTGAACCCGGTCATCGCACCCAGCTGGACGTGAATCGAGGGGCAGCGTCCGGCACGCGCCTCAGCGCCGGACGCTCCCTTTCACTTATGCGTTGAAGCCGACGCCATCAGCCCATCGATCTGCTGCGCCATGCGCTGCGCCGCTCCTCGGTGTGCTGCGCAGAAAGCCAGGGCACGGTCGGCGGAGGGGACAGCAGAGGCTAAGCCGACGGGCGACGATGCAGCCAGTGGCGCATGGTGTGTTCCGTCGCTCACGGGGTCTTCAGCGCTGTCAATGGCATCGGCGTTCGTCAACATATTGATCGCCATGCGCACCGCCTGCTCAATGTCGTCCACCCGCAGCGCCGCCCCTTCACGTTGTGCCAGTTCAGCCGCATCAGCAAAGTTGTAGGTGTGCGGGCCCATCAGCACCGGGCAGCCGCAGGCGGCGGCTTCGATCAGGTTCTGGCCGCCCAGCGGCTCGAAGCTGCCACCGAGCAGCGCGACTTGCGCGCAGCTGAAATAGGCGGCCATCTCGCCGATGGAGTCGCCCAGCCACACATCGGCCTGCGCGGCTTCGGGCGGCGGCGTGTCGGTCCAGGTGCTGCGGCGCACGGCGGTGAGGCCGCTGCCCGCGATCAGCGCAGCCACCTCGTCGAAGCGCTGCGGGTGGCGGGGCACGATCAGCAGCAGCGGGCGTGGGTGCGGGTCCGTTGCGGGCTGCTGCTGGCACATCAGTGTCCAGGCCGACAGCAAAGCGGCCTCTTCGCCTTCGCGCGTGCTGGCCGCCAGCACCACCGGGCGGCCGATGCTTTGCCGCCAGGCGCGGCCGCGCGCGAGCTGTGCCGCATCGGGAGTCATGTCGAACTTCACGTTGCCGCTCACCTCCACGCGCGGCGCACCCACGACCCGCAGCCGCTCTGCGTCTTCTTGCGTTTGCGCCAGCACCAGCGCCACGCTCTGCGCAGCTGGCCGGAACAGCGCCTGCAAGCGGGCTGCCTTGCGCGCGCTGCGTTCGCTTAGGCGCGCATTCGCCAGCACCATCGGGATGCCACGACGCTGCGCCGCATGCAGCAGGTTGGGCCAGATCTCGGTTTCCATCAGCACGCCGATGGCGGGCTGGAAGTGCTTGAAGAAGCGAGACACCGCGCCCGGCGTGTCGAACGGCAACCAGATCTGGCGGTCACCCGCTTGCAGCAAGGCGGCGCCCGCCGCGCGGCCGGTGGCAGTGCCGTGGGTCAGCAGCAATCGCATGCCGGGCCGCTGTTCGCGCAGGGCCGCGACCAGCGCTGTTGCGGCCCGCGTTTCGCCAAGCGACACCGCATGCACCCACACCCAGCCCGATGAGGCGGCGTCGTTGCCATACCAACCGAAGCGCTCGCCGATCGCATGGCGGTACAGCGGCTCGGCACGCCCGCGCCGCCACAGCTTCAGCAAGTAAACCGGGGTGGCCAGCCACAGCAGCGTGGCGTAGGCGAGGCGCGCCAGATGCTGCACGGCGGTCAGCGGGCAGCGCCGGGGCGAGTCGCAGCGGTCAGTGCGCCGCCTTGGCGATTTGCGCGTCGGGCTTCACGGCCAGCAGCGCGGCCATGAAGTCGGCCTCGATGCGATGCAACGCCTTTTCGGTGTGGCCCTCGAATCGCATCACCAGCACGGGCGTGGTATTCGATGAGCGGATGAGGCCGAAGCCGTCCTTGTATTCAGCGCGCAGCCCGTCGATGGTGATGACTTCCAGCGCGCCAGGGAACTTGGCTGTTTCCAGCAGCTTCTGCACCAGCACCTTGGGCTCGCCTTCGGCACAGGGCACGTTCAGCTCGGGGGTGTTGAAGCTGGTGGGCAAGGCGTTCAGCACCTTGCTCGGGTCCTTGCTGCGGCTCAGGATTTCAAGCAAGCGCGCCGCGGTATAGGTGGCGTCGTCGAAGCCGTACCAACGCTCGCCGAAGAAGATGTGGCCGCTCATCTCGCCGGCCAGCGGCGCCTTCACCTGCTTCATCTTCGCCTTGACCAGCGAGTGGCCGGTCTTCCACATCAGCGGCTTGCCACCCGCCTTGCGAATCACCGGCGCCAGGCGCTGGGTGCACTTCACGTCGAAGATGATCGTCGCACCGGCGTTGCGGCTGAGCACGTCCTTCGCGAACAGCATCAGCTGGCGGTCGGGGTAGATGATGTGGCCGTCTTTGGTCACCACGCCCAGGCGGTCGCCGTCGCCATCGAAGGCCAGGCCGATCTCGGCATCGGTGGTCTGCACCGTGCGAATCAGGTCGGCCAGGTTCTCGGGCTTGCTCGGGTCCGGGTGGTGGTTGGGTAAGTCGCCATCGACCTTCGAGTAC
>JAKFUQ010000036.1 GCA_021732645.1 Rhizobacter sp.
ATCCACCGAGATCAGCGCCAGGCCCTGTTCGCTGGGCTGCTTGGGTGCGACCACCCCGGTCAGGCGAAATCGGCTGCTGATGTGCGGGGCCGCCTCGACGGGCACCTCGTCCGCTCGCGGCGCAGCGCCCAGCAGCCTCGACACGTCGACACTGGCCAGCGTGCCGCCATCCATCGCCACCACCGGGGCGGTCAAGGCGGTGGGTCGCGCCAGCAGGCGGGCGCCCCAGAACACGCAGGCACCGGCGACCAGCGCCCAAACGAGGAATGCGACCGAACGGGACAACATGCCCCGATTATCATGCGCCGCGTCAGCCGTGCATTCGAGCCGCGGCCAGGATGGCGACATGTCAGAGACCGATTCCGTGCCTCATTCACACGCCTCGTCGGCGCGCACCTCGCAGTGCGTGCGGCGACGCCGCCCCGGCGGCTTCACGCTGATCGAGTTGATGGTGGTGCTGGTCATCATCGGCGTGCTGGCCGCGCTGATCGTGCCCAATGTGCTCAACCGCGCCGACGACGCCCGGGTCACGGCCGCCCGCACCGACGTGAACAACCTGATGCAAGCGCTGAAGCTCTACAAGTTGGACAACCAGCGCTTTCCGTCGGCCGAACAAGGCCTGAAAGCGCTGGTCACCAAACCCACGGTCGGCACCGCGCCACCGAACTGGAAACCCTATCTGGACAAGCTGCCGAACGATCCGTGGGGCGGGCCGTATCAGTTCGCCAACCCGGGGGTCAAGGGCGAGATCGACGTTTACAGCCTGGGCGCCGACGGCGCGGTCGGTGGTGAAGGCAACGACGCTGACGTGGGCTCCTGGCAGTGAGCCGGTGACGCCTGACAGCCCCTCACGCGGGCGGCGCGGGCCAGGTTGTTCGGGCTTCACGCTGATCGAGTTGATGGTGGTGGTGGCGATCATCGCGCTCGCCTCGGCGGTGGTGAGTCTGGCCTTGCGCGACCCGGCGGACGCCCAGCTGGAAAAAGAAGGGGCGCGGCTGGCCGTGCTGTTCGAATCGGCCCGCGCCGAGGCCCGCGCCTCGGGATTGACTGTGCGCTGGGTGCTGCGATCAGCCGCCGCTGACCCGAGGCCATCGGGCGATGCCTCGGCCGATTTCACTTTCGTCGGCCTGCCGGCATCGGCCGAGCTGCCGCAACGCTGGCTCTCTGACGGCGTGAGTGCCAGCGTGATCGGTGCCGCCGATGTCGTGCTGGGGCCGGAGCCCTTGATCGGGGCCCAGCGCGTCACGCTGCGCCTGGACGACAGTCGGCTGACCCTGGCCACCGATGGGCTGGGCCCGTTTGTCGTGGCCCGCGACGAATTTACATCGGTAGCGCGGTGATGTCTCCTCGCATCTCGAATGGCTTCACGCTGATCGAACTGCTGGTGGCGCTGGTCATCGTCGCGGTGACGCTGGCGTCGGGCATCAAGGCCGCCGGCGCGCTGTTGAACAACGCGCAGCGGCTGACCGAGATCAGCGCGGCGCAATGGTGCGCCGACAACCAGCTGACCGGCCTGAAGCTCGCCGCCGTGTTCCCCGACATCGGCACATCGAATTTCAGCTGCGAGCAACTGGGCCGCACCTACAGCGGCACGCTCAAGGTCGCGCCCACGCCGAACCCGAATTTCCGGCGTGTCGACACCCAGATGACCAATGACGCTGGCGCGCCGCTGCTGACGCTGTCGGCCATCCTGCCGAACCAATGACGATGGCGCCCCGCTCACCCTCGCGTCCGGTGCACCGGGGTTTCACGCTGGTCGAAGTGCTGGTGGCGCTCGGCATCATGGCGATGCTGGCGGTGATGGGCTGGCAGGGCGTTGATGGCATCGTGCGCACCCGCGAGGCCAGCCAGGTGCGGCTCGACCACACCCTGCGCCTGGGCACCGTGCTCGCGCAGTGGGAGCAGGATCTGGCCTCGCTGCAAGAAACCGAGTCGGTGCCCGCGCTCAGCTACGACGGCAAGACCCTGCGGCTGACCCGCCGCACGCCGGACGGCGTGCAGTTGATCGCTTGGTCGTTGGCGCCCGCAGGCACGGCGCCGACCGGCGCTGCCAGCCAACCCTGGTCGCGCTGGGCGGGGCCTGCGGTGAGCACCAGCGCCGCGTTGCAAGACAGCTGGTTGCGCAGCCAACTGCTGCAAGCCAACGACCCCGGCCTGCTGCGCATGCTTGACGGTGTGTCGCAGGTGCAGCTTTATTGCTACCGCGGTAATGCGTGGAGCAATTGCCAATCGAGCGGCGATGTGGCCGCCGCGGCACCCCCTGCCAGCGGCGCCAGTGGCGCTTCTGGCGCGACTTCGCGCACCGTGCTGCCCACAGGCCTGCGCGTGGTGCTGACCTTCGCCGACGGCAGCCCCCACGACGGCACGCTGACCCGCGACCTGGCCTTGGTGGGGCAACCCCCATGACCACGCGTGCACGCCAAAAGCGGCAACACGGCGCGGCGCTGTTAACGGCGATGCTGATCGTCGTGCTGGTCAGCAGCCTGGCTTCGGTGATGGTCTGGCAGCAATGGCGCGCGGTGCAGGTTGAAAGCGCGGAGCGGGCGCGCACGCAGTCGGCGTGGATCCTTTCCGGCGCGCTGGATTGGGCCCGCTTGATCCTGCGCGAAGACGCCCTGTCCGGCGGCCCGACCGCGCTCAGCGAGCCGTGGGCCACGCCGTTGGCCGAGGCCCGGCTGTCGAGCTTTCTTGCTGCCGACAAGACCAGCACCGACGACGCGCCGGAGGCCTTTCTGTCCGGCCAGATCACCGACGCACAGGCGCGCTACAACCTGCGCAACCTGGTCGGCGACGACGGCACGGTCGTGCCCGCGCAACGGGTCGCGGCCCGGCGCTTGTTCGAGTCGCTCGGTGTGGCCCCCGACCTCGCCGATCGGGTGGCCAACGGGCTGCGCGATGCGCTCGCCCGGCCCGGCAGCGAAGGCGCATCGGCAACACCGCCCTTGCTGCCCCGCACGGTGGCGCAACTGCGCTGGCTGGGGGTGGACAGCACCAGCTTGCAGCGCCTGGCGCCGCATGTGGTGTTGCTGCCCGTGCCAACGCCGATCAACCTGAACACCGCCTCGCGCGAGGTGATCGCCGCCAGCGTCGACGGGCTGGACCTGAGCGCTGCAGAACGTTTGGTGCAACACCGACAGCGCACGCCGTTCGGGCAGCTTCCCGAGGCACAGGCGTTGATTCCGCCGTCGCTGGCCCTCGATGCCACCCGGGTCGCGGTGCAGTCGAACTACTTCGAGGTGCGCGGTCGCATCCGCCTGGGCGACCGGGTGCTCGAAGAGGTCTCGCTGGTCAGGCGGCGCGGGCTCGATGTGCAGGCCTTGCAGCGCGAACGGATCAGCCTGCAAGATGCGCCGGGTTGAGTGGTCATGACAGATCCCGCCATGTCGGCCCACTAAACTCAACCACCGCCCCACCGGGCGACGCCCTTTTCGCATGTCCATCCTCGCCATCTTTTTGTCACCGCGCCCTCGCCTGCGCAGCCGCCGTCAGGATCCGGCGCCTGGCGCAGCGGCAGCCGATGACGAATTCGATTACTGGCTGAGCCGAGATGGCTACACCGTGCAGGCCCAAGGCCGTTGCACCGCCGCGCTGCTGCCCAAGGCCGACAGCGTGACGGCGGTGATCGGCGAGGGTGACATCGCCTGGCACCGCATCACCCTGCCCAAGGCACCGGCGTCACGGCTGCGCGCTGCGCTCAGCGGCGTGCTTGAAGAGGCGCTGCTCGACGATGCCGAGGCCACCCACCTGGCGCTGGCGCCAGACGCGGTCGCGGGGCAGCCCACCTGGATCGCGGCGGTGCATCGCGCCTGGCTGCGCGACGCGCTGGCGGCGCTGGAGCGGCGCCGGGTGGTGGTCGACCGCGTCGTGCCAGCGGTCTGGCCCGACATGCCCGCCAGCGGTCATTTCAGCGAGGTGGTCGGCACCGACACTGCCGCCAGCGACAGGGCGCGGCCAGAGGTCGCGTTGACATGGTCGCACAGCGAAGGCGTTGCGATGCTGCGCCTGCACGGCGGCCTGGCCCGCGCGATGCTGCCCGCCGATTTACCCGCCGATGCGCGCTGGACGGCCACCCCCGAAGTGGCCACGGCTGCAGAGCGCTGGCTGGGCGCGCCGGTCACGGTAGCGTCCAACGGCGAACGCGCGTTGCGGGCCACGCGCACGCTGTGGAACCTGCGCCAGTTCGATCTGGCAGCGCGCCACCGCGGCAGCCGTGCTGCAGGCGATGCCTGGCGCCGCTGGCGCAGTCCGGGCTGGCGGCCCGTGCGCTACGGCCTGCTGGCCTTGCTCGCCGTGCAGGTGGTCGGCCTGAACGCCTGGGCCTGGCATCTGCGCTCCACCCTCGACACCCAGCGACAAACCATGGTCACGCTGCTGCAAACCACCTTCCCGCAGGTCAGCGCGGTGCTGGACGCCCCCCTGCAGATGCAGCGCGAGGTGGATGCGCTGCGCGCTGCCGCCGGGCGCACCTCGGCGAGCGATTTCGAGCCGCTGCTGCTGACCGTGGCGGCGGCGTGGCCCCAAAGCCAGCCGCCGGTGGACAACTTGCGCTACGAGGCAGGTCGGCTCACGCTGGCCGCCAATGGCTGGAGCGATGCCGAGATCACCCCGTTGCGCAACCAGTTGCAGCCTGCGGGCTGGCAGCTGGATGCCGCTGAAGGCCGCATCAGCGTGAGCCGTGCGGCGACTGGAACATGGCCATGAGCCGCCCCAACAGCGCACCGCTCACCGCAGCGAACGGCGGCGGTGGCCGTCGCCTGATGCCTGCCGCATGGGTCACCGCGCGCCACGCACTGGGGGCCCGCTGGGCCGCCCTGGCGGCGCGCGAACGCACCGCGCTGTCGACTGCGGCGGTGCTGATCGGTCTCTTTTTGATGTGGAGCGTGGCCATCCAGCCGGCCTGGCGCACCCTGCAAACGGCGCCGGGGCGGATTGACCAGCAAGGTGCACAGCTTCAGGGCTTGCAGCGACTGGCCGCCGAGACGGCCGAGCTGCGTGCCATTGCCCCGGTCTCGGGCGCGCAGTCGAGCGCCGCACTGCAAGGTGCCACGGCACGACTCGCCGGGCGTGCCACCTTGCAGTTGCAGGGCGACCGCGCCACCGTCACCGTCGTCGGCCTGAGCGGCGACGAGTTGCGTGAGTGGCTGGCCGAGGTGCGCAGTGCGGCGCGTGCACGTGCCACCGAAGTGCAACTCACGCGAGACGCGCAGGGCTACAGCGGCACGCTGGTGTTGAGCCTGGGCGGCACCCGATGAAGCGCTTCACCGCCAGTCGGCTGGGCCTGCCAGTGCGGGGGCTGCGCAGCCCCCGCTCGGCTGCGCAGCCCCGCTTCGCGGCCTCGCGCTGGGCAGAATCGAGTTTTGCCGAGGCGGCCTGGGGTCGCGCCCGTGGCAGTGCCGTGCGCTGGGGCTGGGCCGGGGCCCTCTGCGGCACGCTGCTGGCGCTGCTGTGCTTTGCGCCGGCCAGCTGGCTCGCCGCCGGGGTGTCAAGCGCGACGCAGCAGCGTCTGCCAGCATCAGACG
>JAKFUQ010000144.1:0-788 GCA_021732645.1 Rhizobacter sp.
CCCCTGCCTCGGGCGTTGAGTTCAGTTGAAGCGGCAAGTGGCGCGCATCGGCCACGCAGATCACGCTGTCGAGCCGAGTGTGCTGACGCAGCAGATCGTCGAGCTGAAAGGTCTGTACCACTGGTGCCGGATCAGCCAAGCCCGTGGTCTCGATCAAGATGCCGTCGAAACCGCCGGCGCGCCGCACCAAATTGCTGGCCACGCGCACGAGGTCGCCGCGCAGCTTGCAGCAAACGCAGCCATTGTTCAGCTCATAGACCTCTTCTTCAGCGCCGACCACCAAGCCGCCATCGATGCCGATTTCGCCGTACTCGTTGACGATCACTGCATAGCGCTTGCCATCGGCCTCGCGCAGCAAGCGGTTGAGCAAAGTTGTTTTACCGGCACCGAGAAAGCCGGTCAGTACAGTCACTGGAATTTGTACCATCGTGCCGATTCTTTTAAATTCACCGAAGAAGGGTAGATGGTGCCAGAGGTTCAGAAACTCAAGGGATCAGCATCACACGACCCTTGATCTTCCTCGGGTGACTTTCGGGCGGTCGGCAACGTCATACCCGCGCGGCGCCTGCGCAACCCGCGTAAGGATCCCATAGAGCTGCGCGTCGCCGCAGGCGAAGTTCGCGGCCACAGCGGTTGGCAGACTTTCGACATCAAGACGGTGTCCGTCAACGGCGGGCCGCTTCGGCGGCCTGAACCGCACGGCGGCAACTCGCGGGCCGGGAACCCCAGCGCCCCTTGCCGCCAACCCGCCCGGTGTGTTACGGTCGCGCCCCTTTCACCAAAACCTT
>JAKFUQ010000144.1:888-5473 GCA_021732645.1 Rhizobacter sp.
TCCGTCAACGGCGGGCCGCTTCGGCGGCCTGAACCGCACGGCGGCAACTCGCGGGCCGGGAACCCCAGCGCCCCTTGCCGCCAACCCGCCCGGTGTGTTACGGTCGCGCCCCTTTCACCAAAACCTTGGAGACCCGGATGGTCACTCAGCTAGTCCTACTCACCCGCCGCTCGGACATGAGCTTCGAACAGTTCAGCACCTATTGGAAGAACGTACACGCTCCCATCGGTGGGAAGATGCCCCACTGCACCAAGTACGTGCAATACCACGGCGGCGTGGCAGCAGCAAGCGGCACTCCCGCCTACGACGGCGTCGCGCTGCTTCAGTTCGCCGACATGGATGCGCTGCAGCGCTCGTGGGGCAGCCCCGAGGGTCAGGCAACCGCTGCCGACATCCCGAACTTCCTCGACGGCTCGAAGATCGTGATGTTGTTCAACGAGGAGCATCAGGTCGTCTGACCTGGGCTTCGCTATATCGGCGCGAGGTCACTCGCGCCGACAGCGGGCTGCCCAACCTGGCTCAGCCCGCCTGCATACTCTCCCCTCGCTGCGCTCAAGCAATCAGGGGATCAGCACAGCGCGACCCTTGACCTTGCCATGATGCAGATCAAGCAGGGCTTGGTTCGCGTCCTTGAGCTTGTATTCACGCGTGGCCAGATGCACCAAGCCACGGTCAGCCAGCGCCATCAGTTCGACCAGTTCCGGGTACGTACCAACCAAGCAGCCGACGATGTTCTTCTCGGCCGTGATCAAGTCCAGCGCCGGAATATCGATCTTGCCGCCGTAGCCGACGATGTAGTAGCTGCCGGCGGTGGCGGTCATCGCCAAGCCCTTGGCGATGGCATCGCCTTCGCCGACGAAGTCGATCACTGCCTGAGCGCCCTTGCCACCGGTGAGTGCGAGCACCTGGTCCACTTCGGTGCCGTCGGCCTTGACCAGGTGATGCGCGCCGCATTCCTTGGCCAGCTGCAGCGCCATGTCGCCGCGGTCAACGACGATGATCTCGGCGGCACACAGCGCAGCCAGCACCTGGATACCGATGTGGCCCAGACCGCCGGCGCCGATCACCACGGCGTACTCACCTGGCAACAGGTGGCGCGAGGCCTTCTTGGCTGCGCGGTACGCAGTCAGCCCGGCGTCGGTGTAGGGTGCGACGTCCTTGGGCGCCAGCGTCTTGGGCAGCTTGATCAGCGAGCGCTGGCCGGTGCGCAGGTATTCGGCGTAGCCGCCGTTGGCGTTGATGCCAGGGAAGCTGCTTTCCTCGGCCTGCATGTCGGCACCGCGACGGCAAGCGAGGCAGTGACCACTGGTCACCAGCGGGTGACAGATGACGGCATCGCCGATCTTGACGCCCGTCACGGCCGAGCCAATGGCCTCGACCCAGCCCGCGTTCTCGTGACCCATGATGTACGGCAGCTTGACGTCGACCTTGCTGCGCCAGATGCCTTCGACCACGTGCAGGTCGGTGCGGCACACGCCAGCGCCGCCGATGCGCACGATGACGTCAGTGGGATTTTCAATCTTCGGGTCGGGCACGTCTTCGTAATTCACGAAGGAATCGCCAGTGAGCGACTCGTTGTACTGGTGCAGCACCGCAGCTTTCATGGATGGTCCTCGGGTGGCTTTTGGGAGGTCGGCAGTGTACTGTCCACGCCAGGTCGATGCAACCGAGGGATAGCGATCACATCGTCGCCTGCGTCTCGGTCTCAACCTGCGGATCACACGGGCGAAGTTTGCGGTTCGCTGCGGTTCGCTGCGGTTCGCGAGCTTCCAGCATCAAGGCCGCATCCGTCAACGGCGGGCCGCTTCGGCGGCCTGAACCGCACGGCGGCAACTCGCGGGCCGGGAACCCCAGCGCCCCTTGCCGCCAACCCGCCCGGTGTGTTACGGTCGCGCCCCTTTCACCAAAACCTTGGAGACCCGGATGGTCACTCAGCTAGTCCTACTCACCCGCCGCTCGGACATGAGCTTCGAACAGTTCAGCACCTATTGGAAGAACGTACACGCTCCCATCGGTGGGAAGATGCCCCACTGCACCAAGTACGTGCAATACCACGGCGGCGTGGCAGCAGCAAGCGGCACTCCCGCCTACGACGGCGTCGCGCTGCTTCAGTTCGCCGACATGGATGCGCTGCAGCGCTCGTGGGGCAGCCCCGAGGGTCAGGCAACCGCTGCCGACATCCCGAACTTCCTCGACGGCTCGAAGATCGTGATGTTGTTCAACGAGGAGCATCAGGTCGTCTGACCTGGGCTTCGCTATATCGGCGCGAGGTCACTCGCGCCGACAGCGGGCTGCCCAACTTGGTATAGCCCGCCCCACACTTGCTTGCCTTGGCGTTGCCTTCGTAGCGTCGCCGCGCAGCACCACAAAGCGGGCGATTGAGCAGTAGCTCTTGCCCGCACTGCAGCCACCGCCGCACTCAGAACATCAGGGAATCAACACCGCATCCAGACGCTTCGAGGCGCCGGAAAAACAGTAGAACTGGTAGGCCGTGTTGGACTTGAACCAACGACCAAAGGATTATGAGTCCTCTGCTCTGACCAACTGAGCTAACGGCCCGAGCGGCAGATTGTAGGGAGGGGCCGGGCAGGAGTTACTTGGCGCTCAGCGCGTTGCCGACCAGCCGCGACGTGATGTCGACGATCTGGATCATCCGGTCGTAGGCCATGCGGGTCGGGCCGATCACTCCGAGGGTGCCCACGACGATGCCGTCGACCTCGTAGGGCGCCGACACCACCGACAGTTCCTCGAACGGCACCACATGGCTTTCACCGCCGATGTAGATTCGCACGCCCTCGGCGCGGCTGCTCACGTCGAGCAAGCGCATGAGCTGCGTCTTGTGCTCGAACAGGTCGAACAGCTTGCGCAACGAACCCATGTCACTCGAAAAATCCTGCACCGTGAGCAGGTTGCGCTCCCCGGAGATGACCACCTGCTCCTGGCTGTCGGCCACCGCCTCTCTGCCGGCTTGCACCGCCGCTTGCATCAGCGTGGCGATTTCGCTGCGCAGCGCGTCGACTTCGGTTTTCAGCCGCTCCCGCACCTCTTCAAGGGTGCGGCCCGCATAGTGAGCGGTGAGGTAATTGCTGGCTTCGAGCAATTGCGCCTGGGTGTAGTCCTGGGCGGTGAAGATGACGCGGTTTTGCACATCGCCATCGGGCGCGACCAGAATGACCAGCACGCGCCGCTCGCTCAGGCGCATGAACTCGATGTGGTGGAACACGCTGGTCTTGCGCGGCGCGGTGATGACGCCGACGAAATTCGACAGGCTCGACAGCATCTGCGCCGCGTTGGCGATCACCCGCTGCGGCTGGTCGGCCTGCAGCTGCGTTTCGAAGGCGGGCGTCTGCTGCAGGTGTATGGGCTGCGCCGTCATCATGGTGTCGACGAAGACGCGGTAGCCGCGCGCGGTGGGGATGCGCCCGGCGCTGGTGTGCGGGCTGGCGATCAGGCCCAACTCTTCCAGATCGGCCATCACATTGCGGATGGTGGCGGGCGACAGCTCCAGCCCCGAGGCTTTCGACAAGGTGCGTGAACCGACCGGCTGCCCATCGGCGATGTAGCGCTCGACCAGGGTTTTCAGTAGGCTTCGTGCGCGATCATCCATGCCATTTTCATTGTAGAGCGCAGGGGGTTTTTGACCCGCTTGCATCAAGACCCCTGTGGTGTAATTCCGCATGAAAAGCCGGTTTCATCATGCCGCTCTGATCGGCAAGTACAACGCGCTGGGCAGCCGCAACGTGCTCGACGAAGTCGCCCGCTTTCTCATCAGCCAGGGGCTCGAGGTGTCGATGGAGCACGAGACCGCGCTGAACACCGGCCTCACCGATTACGGCGCCCTGACCCCTGCCGAACTGGGCCAGTGCTGCGACATCGCGGTGGTGGTCGGCGGCGACGGCACGATGCTGGGCATCGCCCGCCAGATGGTCGGCTTCAACATTCCGCTGGTCGGCATCAACCAGGGGCGCCTCGGCTTCATCACCGACGTGCCGATCGGCGAGTTCGCCACCGCGCTGGCACCGATGATCGCCGGCAGCTACGAAGAAGAACACCGCACGATGCTCGAAGGCAGCGTGTGGCGCGACGGCGAGGTGATCTTCGAGGCGTTTGCGCTGAACGACGTGGTGGTCAGCCGTGGCGCCACCTCGAGCATGGTCGAACTGAAGATCCACATCGGCAACGAATTCGTCGCCAACCTGCGCGCCGACGGCATGATCATCGCGTCGCCCACCGGCTCCACCGCGTATGCGCTGTCGGCCGGCGGGCCCATCCTGCACCACAGCATCCCGGGGCTGGTGCTGGTGCCGATCGCGCCGCACGACCTGTCGAACCGGCCGATCGTGCTGCCCGACTCGGGCGAGATCAGCGTAGAGATCGTCGCGGGCCGCGATGCCAGCGTCAATTTCGACATGCAGAGCCTGGCCAGCCTGCTGCATGGCGACCGCATCACCGTGCGCCGCGCGGCGTTTCAGGCGCGCTTCCTGCACCCGCCGGGCTGGAGCTACTACGCCACGCTGCGCCGCAAGCTGCACTGGAATTCAGGAACCGCGTGATGTGGCCCCCACGCTCAGTGCATTCGCTGCCC
>JAKFUQ010000288.1 GCA_021732645.1 Rhizobacter sp.
AACGCGCGGGACGGCGTGCCACGCTGAGGGTCGGCTGCGCGGTCGAGTCGCTGACACGCGAAGACAACGGATGGGTA
Organism: Rhizobacter sp.; assembly: GCA_021732645.1. Taxonomy (GTDB): domain Bacteria; phylum Pseudomonadota; class Gammaproteobacteria; order Burkholderiales; family Burkholderiaceae_C; genus PBB1. Next base: position 78 of record JAKFUQ010000288.1, read on the forward strand.
CTGCGCGATGCTGAAGGCCACACGCTGGCCACCTCGCACACCGTGGTGCTGGCCAATGCGGGCGATGCGCTGCGGTTGCTGCGGCCGTCGATGCCACCCTCACAGCCCGACGCCTGGCCGCTGCTGAAGCTGCGCGGTCAGATCAGCACAGCACGGCTCGGCGACATCGGTTCACTGACCCTGCCTCGCGTGCCGATCACCGGCGCGGGCTACCTGCTGCCGCCGATCGACGGGCTGGCGATCTTCGGTGCCACCTCACAGCCCGGCGACGACGACCCCTCGGTGCGCGGCAGCGATCATGAACACAACTTGGCGCAGTTGGCGCGTCTGACCGGTGCCGTGCTTCAGATCGATTCGACTCGGCTCGGCGGCCGCACCGGCTGGCGCTGGACCACCGATGACCGGCTGCCGGTGTTGGGCGCGGTGCCGGACATCGCTATGGCGCTGGGCCTGTCGGGCCTGGAACACCCCGCACAGGTGCCGAGGCTGCCGGGGCTTCATGTCTGCACGGCCTTCGGTTCACGCGGCATCACCTGGGCGGCCTTGGCAGCGCAGGTCGTGGCCGCATCGATCACCGGCGCCCCGGTGCCGATCGAGGCCAGTCTGCTGGGCAGCGTGGACGCCGCCCGCTTTGTGGTTCGTGCGGCTGGGCGACGATCACGCCACGGCCGCTGAAGCCTGCAAAGCTTCTGGTCAGGCCGGCGTTTGGCCTGCAGCGGGCGCAGCGCCTTCGCCGTCAGCGGCTTCGGCTTCGGCTTCGGGCTCACCATCAGCGCCTACTTTGCGGCCGGCTTTTTCCTTCACTTTCTCTTCCTTCTTCTTCTTCTTGGCCAGCTCGCGCTGGCGCTTTTCAAACGAATAGTTGGGCTTGGCCATGGGCATGCATCCGCTTCAATGAATAAGGCAGCGAGATTACGCTGTTTTCAGCGCGTTCAGGCCGCATCAGGGCACAGCGTCGTACGCCAACGGCTCGACACCCTCGGGCCCGCCAAACAGGCACAGGCTGGCCCGGTGGCGCGCAAAGATGCCCACGCTGACGACGCCAGGCCACTGGTTGATCTCGCACTCCATCGTCAGCGGGTCGGTGATGTGCAGGCCATGCACATCGATCAGGTGCCCGCCGTTGTCGGTGACCACACCGGCGCGCATTACCGGGCGGCCGCCCAGCGCCACAAAGCGCCGGGCGATCTGTGCTGCGGCCATCGGGATCACCTCGACCGGCAGCGGAAAGCGGCCCAGCACCGGGACCCGCTTCGACACATCGGCAATGCAGACGAAACGATCGGCCAGGTCGGCCACGATCTTCTCGCGCGTCAGCGCCGCGCCGCCGCCCTTGATCATGTGGCCGTGCGGATCGATCTCGTCGGCGCCGTCGATGTAGACCGGGATGCGCTCGATCACGTTGCTGTCGAGCACCGCGATGCCATGGGCGCGCAGCCGCTCGCTGCTCTTCTCACTGCTGGAGACGGCGCCTGTGATCTGGTCGCGCATGGTCGCCAGCGCGTCGATGAAACAGTTGACCGTGGAGCCAGTGCCGACGCCCACAACGCTGCCCGGCACCACCTGCGCCAGCGCAGCGCGGCCGACCATCACTTTCAGTTCGTCCTGGGTCATGGCAAAGAAACCGTTTGAGACAATCCCGAATTATCCCGCGACCCCCTTCATGGCCCTCCTCCCCTACGCACTGACCCGCCCGTTCCTGTTCGGCCTCGACCCCGAACAGGCGCACGACCTGACGCTGGACACCCTCGCGCGCATCCAGCACACGCCGCTGATGTGCGCGATCCGCCAGACGCGCGTCGACGACCCGGTGACGGTGGCCGGACTGCGTTTCCCGAACCGCATCGGCCTAGCCGCAGGGCTCGACAAGAACGGCCGCTGCATCGACGGCTTCGGCGCGCTGGGCTTCGGCTTCATCGAGGTCGGCACGGTGACGCCGCTGGCGCAGCCCGGCAACCCGAAGCCGCGGATGTGGCGCCTGACCGAAGCGAATGCGCTGATCAACCGCCTGGGCTTCAACAACGACGGGCTGGCCGCTTTCATCGCCAACGTGCAACGCGCCAAGTTTCGGCAGCAAGGCGGCATCCTCGGGCTGAACATCGGCAAGAACGCCGCCACGCCGATCGAGCGTGCCGTCGACGACTACCTGACCGGTCTCGACGGTGTGTACCCGCATGCCGATTACGTGACGGTCAACATCTCGAGTCCGAACACGCAGAACCTGCGCACCTTGCAGAGCGACGCTGCACTCGACAGCCTGCTCGGCGCCGTGCACTCCCGCCGCGAACAGCTCGCCGCCCAACACGGACGGCGCGTGCCGGTGTTCGTGAAGATCGCGCCCGACCTCGACGACGCACAGGTCGGCGTGATCACCGCCACCTTGCGCCGCCACGGCATCGACGGCGTGATCGCGACCAACACGACGATCGCCCGGGATGCTGTCAAGCACCTGCCGAACGGCAATGAGACCGGCGGCCTGAGCGGCGCGCCGGTGGCCGCAGCCAGCAACCGCGTGATCGCGCAGCTGCGTGCTGAACTGGGCGCCAGTTACCCCATCATCGGCGTCGGTGGCGTGATGACCGCGGCCGATGCGGTGGCCAAGCTCGACGCCGGCGCCGACCTGGTGCAGCTCTACACCGGCTTCATCTACGGCGGGCCTGAACTGGTGACGGCCGCGGCACGCGCACTGCGCGCCGCGCGGGCCTGAGCCAAGTTCACGCCGGGTCCTGAGACAGGATCAGCATCGAGTACGGCGCGATGGCGATGGTGGCGGTGGCCGGCAGGCCGTCGTATCCACCCTCGGTCGCGGTCAGGTCCGCGCAGGGTTGGTTGTTGAACTCGGTGCTGTAGAACGAGGAGTCGCTGTTGAAGCGCACGCGCCACAGGCCGGCTGCGGGCATGCCGAGTTGGTAGCCTTCGCGCGCCTCGGCTGAAAAATTCAGCACCACCATCACATCGTCGCCCGGGCCGTGCTGGTCCCAGCGCTGGAAGGCGATCATGTTCATCATGTCGTTGACGTGCGTCACGTGGCAAAACTGACCGCACAGGCCGCGCGCGACACCGCCGCCGTCGAGCCGCAGCCGGATCAGGTCGCGGTACATCCTGACGATGCCGCGAAACGCCTCGCTCTGATCCCAGTCGATCGGCACATCGTCGCGGAAATACTCGCCTTGCAGGAACTCCTGGCCCTGAAAGATCATCGGGATGCCGGGCGCGGTGAACACCAGCGCGGCGGCCAGGGTCGAGCGCTTCTGTGCGAACCAGCCGGTGGCATCGCCTGGGGCGACCTCCTGCGGAACGCGCGCCTTGCCGTTCGCCACCTCGTCATGCGATTCGCTGTAGACGACGCGCCGGTACGCATCGTCGTTGTAGCGAAACACGATGGCGTCACGCACTGCATCCATCGAGCGCTGCCCGTCTTCCGGCACGATCACCGCCTGCCGCACCGGGTGCACGAAGTTCGCATCCCACTGCGCGTGGAAGCCCGCGCCGCCATCGGCCACCGCCTGCGTGATGCCCGGGTGGCTGCGCAGGTCTTCGGCGATCAGGATCGCGCCCGGGTGGCGCTCGCGCACCTCGGTGTTGACCCACTGAAGCAGGTTCCAAGCCTCGGGAAGGTCGTCACCCCCTTCGCCCCGGATGGTGCGGACATACAGCGTCATGTCCATCCGCAGCCCGTCGACGTGGCATTCGTCCAGCCACATCAGCGCGTTGTCGCGGATGAACTGACGCACCTCGCCGCGTGAGTAGTCGGGCCGGGTGTCGCCCCAGGGCGTGGCGGACCGGTGGTCGTTGTAGAAGTAAATGCCGCCCTTGTCGTTCTCGTGCCAGCCGTCGAAGCGCCACAGGTCGAGGTCGCTCGGGCCGAAGTGGTTGTAGACGACGTCGAGGATCACTGCGATGCCGCGGCGGTGCGCCTCGCGCACGAACTGCTTGAAGGCATCGGGGCCGCCATAGGCGCTTTCGACGGCGAAGACCTGCGCTGGGTTGTAGCCCCACGAATAGTCGCCAGCGAACTCGGCCACTGGCATCACCTCGATCGCGTTGATGCCGAGCCGCTTCAGGTGATCGAACTTCTGCGCCGCCGTCTCGAACGTGCCCGGCGCGCCTTCGGCAGGCGCGAGGAACGAGCCGATGTGCATCTCGTAGATCACGAGGCGGTTGTGCGGCGGCATCTCGAAGGCGTCGCCTTGCCAGTCGAACTTCGCCGGGTCGTAGACGACGCCGCTACCGACGGAATTCGTCACTGCGCGCGCGTACGGGTCGATGCGGTCGAGCGATTCGCCGCCTTCGACATCGAGCCGGTATTTGTACTCGGCGCCGACCGGGCACTGCGACACATCGGTGACCCAGTAACCGTTGCCTTCCGATTGCAGCGGGTGCGCGGTGTCGGACCAGTCGTTGAAGCTGCCCTTCACGTGCACCGCCTTCGCATGTGGTGCCCAGACTCTGAAGGCCACACCGCCTTCGTGAACGATGGCCCCCATGCCGGGAGGCACCAGCTGCGTTGTTGACGATGCGGCCGACGCTACTGCAGGTGAGCTCATGGGAATGGTGGTCAGATCAGTGGGACACCGGTTTTCGACTGGATTTCCTCGCGCGACACGCCTTCGGCCAACTCGACCAGCTTCAGTCCGGCCGGCGTCACGTCCATCACGCCCAGGTCGGTGATCAACCGGTTGACGACGCCGACGCCGGTCAGTGGCAGCGTGCACGCGGGCAGGATCTTCAGGTCGATGCTGCCGTCCTTTTTCTTCGCGACGTGTTCCATCAGCACCAGCACACGGGCCACGCCGGCCACAAGGTCCATCGCGCCGCCCATGCCCTTGACCATCTTGCCGGGGATCATCCAGTTCGCCAGGTCGCCGTGTTCGCTGACCTGCATCGCGCCCAGGATGCTCAGGTTGATCTTGCCGCCGCGGATCATCGCGAAGCTGTCGTGCGAGCCGAAGATCGACGAGCCGGGGATCGTCGTCACCGTCTGCTTGCCCGCGTTGATCAGGTCGGCATCGACCTCGTCTTCGGTCGGGAACGGCCCGATGCCCAGCATGCCGTTCTCGCTTTGCAGCCAGACCTCGATGTCGGGCCGCACATGGTTCGCCACGAGCGTCGGCAGGCCGATGCCCAGGTTCACGTAGTAGCCGTCCTGCAGCTCTTGCGCAGCGCGTGCTGCCATTTGGTCGTGCGTCCAGGCCATGGTCAGACTCCTGCCTTTTCGGTCAGCGTGCGCTTCTCGATGCGCTTCTCGGGGTTCTTGTTGAGCACCAGGCGGTGCACATAGATGCCGGGCAGGTGCACCGAATCCGGGTCGAAGGTGCCTGTGGGCACGATTTCCTCGACC
>JAKFUQ010000256.1 GCA_021732645.1 Rhizobacter sp.
GCACGCGCAACCCGCTGTTCCTGCTCGACGAAATTGACAAGCTCGGCATGGACTTCCGCGGCGACCCGTCGAGCGCGCTCCTCGAAGTGTTGGACCCTGAGCAAAACCACACCTTCAGCGACCACTACGTCGAGGTCGATTTCGACCTGTCGGACACGATGTTCATCGCGACTTCCAACTCGATGAACATCCCACCGGCGCTGCTCGACCGGATGGAAGTGATACGCCTGTCGGGCTACACCGAAGACGAGAAGGTCAACATCGCGCAGCGCTATTTGCTGCCCAAGCAGGCCAAGAACAACGGCGTCAAGGATGCCGAGATGGAAGTGGCCGAGTCGGCTGTGCGCGGCATCATTCGTTACTACACGCGGGAAGCTGGCGTGCGCTCGCTCGAGCGAGAAATCTCGAAGATCTGCCGCAAGGTGGTCAAGAGCATCCAACTCAAGCAGGTCACCGAAAAAATGGTGGTGACGGCTGACAACCTGAACGACTTCCTCGGTGTGCGCAAGTACGACTACGGTCAGGCCGAGAAGCAAAACCAGGTCGGACAGGTGGTGGGGCTCGCCTGGACGGAGGTCGGCGGCGACTTGCTGACCATCGAGTCCGCGATGATGCCCGGCAAGGGTGTCATCATTCGCACCGGCTCGCTGGGCGATGTGATGAAAGAGTCGGTCGAGGCGGCGCGCTCCGTGGTTCGATCCCGTGCGCGCAGGTTGGGCATCAAGGACGATCTGTTCGAGAAACGCGACATCCACATCCACGTGCCCGATGGCGCAACGCCCAAAGACGGCCCGAGCGCGGGGGCTGCGATGACCACCGCCTTCGTGTCAGCGTTGACCGGCATCCCGGTGCGCGCCGACGTGGCCATGACCGGCGAAATCACGCTGCGGGGTGAGGTCACAGCCATCGGCGGCCTGAAGGAAAAGCTGCTGGCCGCACACCGGGGCGGTATCAAGACCGTGATCATTCCGCAGGAAAACGTCAAGGACCTGCAAGACATTCCCGAGAATGTGAAAAACCATCTTGAGATCGTGCCTGTGAAGTGGATCGATCAGGTTTTGGAGGTGGCTTTGGAAAGCCTGCCGCAACCGTTGCCTGACGACGAGCCGGCCAAGCCCGAGGCCAGCAAGCCAGAGGTGGCTGCGGCGGTGGTGGTGCCCGATGTGGTGCCTGAATCGATCAAGCACTGACGCCGTCGGAGCAGCCTACAGCTGACCGTTTCGGTATACACTGCGAGACGCGATGCGGTCATGTCGTGCATGCGGGAGTAGCTCAGTTGGTAGAGCGCAACCTTGCCAAGGTTGAGGTCGCGAGTTCGAATCTCGTCTCCCGCTCCAAAAAATAGAAAAAGGGAAGCAACAGCTTCCCTTTTTCGTCCCCGGGCAGGCGACCCACTTGGCGCGGTAGCAAAGCGGTTATGCACCGGATTGCAAATCCGATCAGCCCAGTTCGACTCTGGGCCGCGCCTCCAGTATTCTTCAAAACGCGTCACGCACGAGTTTTTTGAGCGCGCCCGGGTGGTGAAATTGGTAGACACCGCAGACTTAAAATCTGCTGCTTAGCATCAAGCGGCGTACCGGTTCGATTCCGGTCCCGGGCACCACACGCCAGCGTCCCGCCGATTCCCGGATACGTCCTGCGCTCGGCACCCTAAAATCATCGTTTTGCCGGTCACTGTGACCACGGGAGCAAGGGGCATGAAGGTGCTGGTGGCAGTCAAGCGTGTGGTCGACTACAACGTCAAGGTGCGCGTCAAGTCAGACGGCAGCGGTGTCGATCTGGCCAACGTCAAGATGAGCATGAACCCCTTCGACGAGATTGCCATCGAAGAAGCGGTTCGGCTGCGCGAAAAAGGCGTGGTCACCGAGATCATCGCTGTGTCGTGCGGCGTATTGGCTTGCCAGGAAACACTGCGCACCGCGATGGCCATCGGCGCCGATCGCGCGATCCTCGTCGACACCGATGTCGAATTGCAACCCTTGGCGGTGGCCAAGCTGCTGAAGTCACTGGTCGACCGGGAACAGCCGGGGCTGGTCATCCTGGGCAAGCAAGCGATTGACGACGACTGCAACCAGACCGGGCAGATGCTCGCTGCGCTGTGCGGTCTGCCTCAAGCCACGTTTGCGTCGAAGGTCGAGGTGGCTGATGGGCACTTGCTGGTGACCCGCGAGGTCGATGGTGGGTTGGAGACGCTCAAGCTCACGCTGCCTGCGGTCGTCACCACCGATCTGCGCCTCAATGAACCGCGCTACGTGACGCTGCCCAACATCATGAAAGCGAAGAAGAAGTCGCTGGAAATGCTTAAGCCTGCCGATCTGGGCGTCGACGTGACGCCGCGCATCAAGACGCTGAAGGTTGCGGAACCCCCGAAGCGCATCGCCGGTATCAAGGTACCCGACGTGGCGACCCTGGTTTCGAAGTTGAAGCACGAAGCGAAGGTGCTCTGACATGACCACCCTGGTGATTGCAGATCACGACAACGCATCGCTGAAAGGTGCGACGCTGAACACCGTCGCAGCAGCGCTGAAGATTGAAGGTGAGGTGCATGTGCTGGTCGCCGGCTTCGATGCCGCTGCGCCTGCGCAGGCGGCTGCGGCCATCCCTGGTGTGGGCAAGGTGCTGCATGCCGATGCGGCGAGCTTCCAGCACGGCCTGGCCGAAGCCATTGCCGCGCAGGTGTTGGCAGTGGTCGGCGCAGCGAAAGCCGTGGATGGTGCGTATACCCACGTCCTCTTCGCCGCCACGGCGTCGGGCAAGAACATCGCGCCGCGCGTGGCCGCCTGCCTCGATGTGGCGCAAATCTCCGAGATCACCCGTGTGCTCAGCGCTGACACCTTCGAGCGACCAATCTACGCCGGCAATGCGATCGCCACCGTGCAGTGCGCAGATGCCGTCAAGGTGATCACGGTGCGCGCGACCGGCTTCGACCCGGTTGCAGCCGAGGGTGGGTTGGCGGTCATCGAGGCCATCGCTTCGGTCGTGGACACCGGCGTATCCAGCTTCGTCGGCAGCGAGATCGCTCGCAACGACAGACCCGAATTGACAGCGGCGAAGGTCATCGTCAGCGGCGGTCGCGCGCTCGGCAGCGTCGAGAAGTTCAACGAGGTGTTGATGCCGCTGGCCGACAAGCTGGGGGCGGCGCTCGGCGCCAGCCGCGCCGCAGTCGATGCGGGCTACGCGCCGAACGACTGGCAAGTGGGCCAGACCGGCAAGATCGTCGCGCCGCAACTGTATGTGGCCGTCGGCATCAGCGGTGCGATCCAGCATCTGGCCGGCATGAAAGACAGCAAGGTCATCGTCGCCATCAACAAGGACGGCGAGGCGCCTATCTTCAGCGTGGCCGATTACGGGCTCGAAGCCGATCTGTTCATCGCTGTGCCTGAGCTGGTGTCCGCGCTTTAGGGCCTGTCGATGAGCTACGCCGCGCCGCTCAAGGACATGCTCTTTTGCATGAAAGAGCTGGCCGGGCTGGAGGCGCTGAGCGCGTTGCCGGGCTTCGAGGACGCAGGCCTGGACACCGCTGAAGCGGTGCTCATTGAAGCTGCGCGCTTCTGCGCCGAAGTGGTCGAGCCACTGAACGCAGAGAGCGACCGGCACCCGCCCATCTGGCGTGACGGCGCCGTCAGTACCTCGGTCGGCTTCAAGCAGGCGTTCCGACAGTTCGCCGAAGGTGGCTGGCAGGGCTTGCAGCACCCGGTGGAGTTTGGCGGGCAAGGGCTGCCCAAGACGATCGGCGCGGCATGTGCCGAAATGCTCAACAGTGCCAGCCTCAGCTTTGCGCTGTGTCCGCTGCTGACCGATGGTGCGATCGAGGCGCTGCTGACGGCGGGCAGCGCCGCGCAGCGCCGCTTCTTCCTGCCGAAGATGATCGACGGCACCTGGACCGGCACGATGAACCTGACCGAGCCGCAGGCCGGCTCTGACTTGGCGATGGTGCGCACGCGTGCGGTGCCGCAGGGTGATGGGAACTACCGCCTCAGCGGTCAGAAGATCTACATCACCTACGGCGAGCACGACATGGCCGAGAACATCGTGCACCTCGTGCTGGCCCGCACGCCCGATGCGCCACCTGGTGTCAAGGGCATCAGCCTGTTCCTGTGCCCGAAGTTTCTCGTCAACGCCGATGGCTCACTGGGTGCGCGCAACGACGTGTACTGCGCGTCGATCGAGCACAAGCTGGGTATCAAGGCCAGCCCCACCGCAGTGCTGGTGTTCGGTGATGACAAAGGCGCAGTCGGCCCCGGCGCCATCGCGCAGCGGATCGGCGAGGAGAACCGCGGCCTCGAGACCATGTTCGTGATGATGAACGCGGCGCGCTTTTCGGTTGGCGTGCAAGGCATCGGCGTGGCCGAACGGGCCTACCAGCGTGCGGTGGCCTACGCCCGTGACCGCGTGCAGAGCCGGCCGGTCGATGCGTCGCTGCCTGCGGGTGCCGCCATCATTCACCACCCGGATGTGACGCGCATGCTGATGACGATGCGGGCGCACATCGAGGGCTGTCGAGCACTGGCTTGTGTGTCGGCGGCAGCGTTCGACACCGCACACCACCATCCCGACGCCGCCGTGCGCCAGGCCAGCCAGGCTTTCCACGAATTCACCGTGCCGCTGGTCAAGGGTTACAGCACCGAGATGAGCATCGAGGTCACCAGCCTCGGTGTGCAGGTGCACGGCGGCATGGGCTACATCGAGGAGACCGGTGCCGCGCAGCATTTGCGCGATGCCCGCATCCTGACCATCTACGAAGGCACGACCGCGATCCAGGCCAATGACCTGGTCGGACGCAAGACCTTGCGGGACGGTGGCGAGCTGGCGCGGTCCATCGCTGGGCAGATCGAGGTGACCGAATCGGCTCTGGCCGCGCACACCAGCGCCGCCGCCAAGTCCATGCGCCGATGGCTGCAGGCGTCCCGCACGGCGTTCATCGATGTCGTTGATTTCGTGGTCGGCCACACCCGAACGCAGCCGACTGCGGTGTATGCCGGTTCGGTGCCCTACCTGATGCTGGCCGGGCAGCTGCTGGCCGGCTGGCAATTGGCACGCGCCTTGGTGGTGGCCGAAGAGCAGCTCGCCGACGAATCCCTGAAAGGGCAGGGCGATGCAGCGTTCCTGCAAGCCAAGGTCGCGACCGCTCGCTTCTATGCCGAGCACATTCTGAGCACGCTGCCCGGCCTGCGCGACGCCATCGTCGACGGCGCTGACAGTGTGGGCGCGATGGCGGTCGACTCGTTTTGAGCGTGCCGCGCTTTCCGTTTCCCGCAATTCTGAAAGGCCTGCCGCTTCCGATCATCGGTGCGCCGCTGTTCATCATCAGCACGCCGGCGCTGGTGATCGCGCAGTGCAAGGCCGGCGTGGTCGGCGCGATGCCCGCACTGAACGCCCGCCCGGCATCGCAGCTCGACGACTGGCTGGCCGAGATC
>JAKFUQ010000048.1 GCA_021732645.1 Rhizobacter sp.
TGTATTTGCAAGACCGGCGCAGCGAGCGCCGTTGGCGCGTGGCTTTGTGGCTGCTGTGGCTGGTGGTGTTTGCCGCGCTGGCCTGGTCGCTGCTCAGCGACCGCGTGCACTCCAATGCCCCCGCCGGCCCGCACACCGCCTTGGTCGAGGTGCGCGGCGAAATTGCCGCCGACTCCGAGGCCAGCGCTGAGCTGCTGGTCGCGGCGCTGAAGGAGGCCTTCGAGGACGACGGCGCGCAGGCCGTGGTGTTGCGCATCAATTCACCTGGCGGCAGCCCGGTGCAAGCGGGCATCGTCTATGACGAGATCAAGCGCCTGAAGGCGCTGCACCACAAGAAGGTCTATGCGGTGGTGGAGGAAGTGTGCGCCTCCGGTGCTTACTACATCGCCGCTGCGGCCGACGACATCTACACCGACAAGGCCAGCGTCGTCGGCTCGATCGGCGTGCTGATGGACAGCTTCGGCTTCACCGGTGTGATGGAAAAGTACGGCATAGAACGGCGCTTGCTGACTGCGGGCGTCAACAAGGGGCTGGGCGACCCGTTTTCGCCGTTGACCGACGAGCAGCGCGCCTACCTCCAGTCCACGCTCGATCAAATTCACCAACAGTTCATTGCGGTGGTCAGGGAAGGCCGTGGCGATCGGCTGAAAGAAACGCCGGACACGTTCTCGGGCCTGTTCTGGAACGGCGAGCAAGCCATCAAGATGGGCCTGGTGGATCACCTCGGCAGCATCGACCATGTCGCGCGCGAGGTGGTCCATGCCGAAAACATCATTGACTACACGCCGAAGGAAAGCGTCGCCGAACGGCTGGCCAAGCGTTTCGGCGCATCGATCGGTGCTGGTGCGATCCAAACGCTGGGCAGCATCGGCCGCATGCACTGATGTCGGATCGACTGGCGGTACTGCCGCAATACCTGCTGCCCAAGCAGGCCATGACATGGCTGGCGGGCCGCATCGCCGGCGCCGAGGCCGGTGCCTGGACGACGTGGCTGATCCAATGGTTTGTCCGCCGCTACGGCGTGAACATGGCCGAAGCGGCCGAGCCCGACATCACGCGCTACGTGAGCTTCAATGCCTTTTTCACCCGTGCGCTGAAACCCGATGCGCGCCCGCTGGCCGATGCGCGCTGGATGTGCCCGGTCGACGGCGCCATCAGCCAGATCGGGCCCCTGGCAGGCGAACGCCTGGTGCAGGCCAAGGGGCACCACTACACCGCCACCGCGCTCGTCGGCGGCGACAGCGCGCTGGCGCGGGAGTTTCACGGTGGGCACTTCGCGACGCTGTACCTGAGCCCGCGCGACTACCACCGCATTCACATGCCCGCCGCGGGATCGCTGCGCCGGATGATCCATGTGCCGGGTGAGCTGTTCTCGGTCAACCCGACCACGGCGCGCGGCGTGCCGGGCCTGTTTGCACGCAACGAGCGCGTGGTGTGTGTCTTCGACGGCGAGCAGGGCGGGTTTGCGATGGTGCTGGTCGGTGCGACCATCGTTGGCAGCATGGCGACCACCTGGCACGGTGTTGTCAACCCGCCTCGGCCGCGTGACCTGCGCGAGTGGGCGTATGCACCCGGAGAGGTCGACCTTCAGCGGGGTCAGGAGATGGGCCGCTTCCTGCTGGGCTCCACCGTGGTGATGCTGTTGCCGCCGGGGCTGCTGCAGTTCAACCCACGCTGGGCGCCCGGCGGGGCGATCCGCATGGGCGAGGCGATGGCGTACTGAGCGTTCGCGCTCGCGTCAATGGTCGTGCTGGCAGCCCGGGCCATGCACATGGGGTGCGGCGGCACCGTGGACAGCGATCACCGGGGGCGACGGTTCAGCGTGCGCGTGGTCGTTGGCATGATCATGACCATGGGCGCAGCCGTGATCGTGCCCGGCGGGCGCTGGCACCGCAGCGTCGACGTCCGTCTCTGGCTCGAACGGCGCGTCGGCGGGAGTCACCGTCAGGTGCATCTGGCGCAGCAGATTGGCCAGCGCAGGGTCGGGTTCGAGCGTCAGGTGATCTGGCGTCAGCGCCAGTGGCACGCGGTGTCGGCCCAGGTGGTAAGCGGCGCGCACCAGGTCGAGGCCTGAGCCATGCTCGGCGCACGGGGTGACCACCAGCACCGGTTGCGCCGCGGCCTGCACCACGATCAGCGTGCCGTCTTCGGCGACCAGCACGTCGCCGCCGCGCACCATGGCACTGCGCGGCAAGCGCACCTCCAGCGCACGACCCTGAGAGTCGGTCGCGTGGAAATGGCTGGTTTGTCGCACCGCCGAGGCCAGCGAGACGCAGGCCGCACGCTGCAGCAGCACGCTGCTGAGACCGCGGCCTTGGGTGATCAGCTTGTTGACGGTCAGGGGGGTGGTCATATTGGTAGGGCGCTTGGCGCCATCAGAGGGAGACGGTTGAGAGTCTGGCACGAGCGGCCATCGAACCAGATCCGCTGGCCCATAAAAATGCTAATGCGAATGATTTACGATAAAGTTTCGGGATTCTGCTTTTCACTGCTTATTCACCGAGGTCTTTCCATGCTCCGTACGCCGTCACTGATAGTTCTAAGCGCTGTTGTCAGCGCGCTGTCCGCCTGGGTCACCGCCCTGCCGGCTCAGGCGCAAGACACGTTGAACATTTACTCGGCGCGTCACTATCAAACCGACGAGGCGCTGTACAGCGACTTCACCCAACAGACCGGCATCAAGATCAACCGGCTGGACGGCAAGGAAGATGAGTTGCTGGAGCGCATCAAGAACGAAGGCGCCAGCAGCCCTGCCGACATGCTGATCACCGTCGATGCGGCGCGGTTGGAGATTGCCGACAAGGCCGGCGTGTTCCAGCCGTTGAAGTCGGCGCTGATCGATGCGCGCGTTCCGGCGGCTCTGCGCACGCCGAACTGGGCGGCGTTTTCAACCCGTGCCCGTGTGATCGTGTACGCCAAGGCCACGGTCAACCCGGAGTGGGTGCAGACCTACGAAGACTTGGCCGATCCGCGACTGAAGAACCAGGTTTGCGTGCGTTCGGGTGCCCACCCCTACAACCTGTCGCTGGGCGCGGCGATGCTGGCCCACCACGGTGAGGCCAAGACCGAGCAGTGGGTGCGCGGCCTGGTCGCCAATTTCGCGCGAGCGCCCAAAGGGGGCGACACCGACCAGTTGCGCGCCGTGGCCGCTGGTGAATGCGGTGTGGCGATCTCCAACAGCTATTACCTCGCCCGCCTGATGCGCTCAACCAAGCCGGAAGATGTGCAGGTCATGCAGGCGCTGGGCGTTGTGTGGCCGAACCAGAAGACCTGGGGTGCGCACATCAACGTGTCGGGCGCTGGCATCTTGAAGCACGCGCCGAACCCGGCGGCCGCCGTCAAGTTCCTGGAGTACCTGGCCAGCGATTCGGCGCAAACCTACTTTGCCGACGGTAACAACGAATGGCCCGTGGTGAAGACTGCAGCGGTCAAAAACCCGGCGCTTGAAGCCTTGGGGCCGTTCAAGGCCGATGCGTTGCCGATCGGGCAACTGGCTGGCAACGCTGCGCTGGCCCAGCGCGTCTACGACCGTGCCGGCTGGCGCTGAGCTCGCGAAGTCACTGCCGCTCGCGGGCGATCTGACGGCACAGCACGATCAGCGGCAGCAGCCCGACCGCGACGATGGCGATGGTTGCCGTCGACGCTTCGGCCAGCCGCTCGTCCGAGGCCAGCGTGTAGGCCTGCGTGGCCAGCGTGTCGAAATTGAACGGCCGCATCACCAGCGTGGCTGGCAGTTCCTTCATCACGTCGATGAAGACCAGCAACCCGGCGGTGAGCAGTCCGCGCCGCAGCAGCGGCAAGTGGACCCGGCGCAGCGTGCGCGCTGGCGTCAGGCCCAGGCTGCGCGCGGCGTCGTCCATGTGCGGCGTGACGCGGTGCAGTGACGAATCGACGGTTTGCAGCGCTGCGGTCATGAAGCGCACCAGGCAGGCAAATACCAAGGCGGCAACGGTGCCGGTGAACAGCAATCCGGTGTGCCAGCCGAAGCTGGCTTGCAGCCACTGCGCCAGGGCGTTGTCGAGGCGGGCCAGCGGAATCAACACGCCCACCGCGATCACTGAGCCCGGCAACGCGTAGCCCAGCCCGGCTCCCCAGTGCGCAGCATGTGTCAGCGGGCGCGGATCGAGCCGCCTTGCATAGGCCACCAACAGCGCCATCCCCGCCGCCAGAAATGCCGTCAAGCCGGACACGACCACGCTGTTGCGCGCGAGCGTGAAAAAGCGCGCGCCGAACTGTGCATCCCCCTCGGTGAGCGCCATGTGCAGCAACACGCCACCGGGCAACAAGAAGCCAATGACGATCGGCAGCGTGCATGCCGTCACCGCCACCGCCGCAGCCATGCCGGTCAGCGGCGCGCCACGCGCCGGGTGGCGTCGCACTCCGCTGCCGTGAAAGCGCGCCGAGCCCCGCGACTGCCGCTCCAGCGCCAGCAAAATCACTACGAAGCCGAGCAGGCACATCGCCAACTGCGCCGCCGCCACCCGGTCGCCGAGCGAGAACCACGCGCGGTAAATGCCGGTGGTGAAGGTCTGCACCGCGAAATACGACACCGTGCCGTAGTCGGCCAGTGTTTCCATCAGCACCAGCGCCAGGCCAGCGGCAATCGCAGGGCGCGCCATGGGCAGCGACACCCGCCAGAAGCTGCGCCAGCGCGTCAGCCCCAGCGAGCGGCCCGCCTCGATGACCGCGCCGCCGCGCTCCATGAAAGCCGCGCGCGCCAGCATGAACACATACGGGTAGAGCACGAAGGCAAACATCACCACCGCGCCGCCGAGCGTGCGTACATCGGGGAACCCGTAATCCGCACGCGTCCAGCCCATCGTTGCGCGCAGCCAGCTTTGCACCGGGCCTGCGAACTGCAGCAAGTCGGTGTAGGCATATGCCATCACATAAGCGGGCATGGCCAGCGGCAGCATCAGTGCCCACTCGAAGGTGCGGCGCAGCGGGAAATCGCAATGCGTCACCAACCAGGCGCTGCCCGCACCCACCAGCGCGGCCAGGCTGCCCACGCCGAAACACAGCCACAACGTGGTGACGATGTACTCTGGCAACACCGTGGATGCCAGGTGTGCCCACGTGCCACCCGTGCTGGGTGAAAAGACATTGGTGCCCACCGACACAATCGGCAGTGCAACCAGCATTGCCACCACCACCGCCGCCACGCTCAGCGCGCCCACCCGATGCCGACGGGGCGAGGCCTTGGGGCTGAGCGCGGGGGTCGCGGGGACGGGCAAGACAGCAGTCATGCGAGGGATATCATCACCAGAGTCTGTAAACGAGATTGATTCGCAGACAGTGTACGACTCGGATGCCATTCGCCTTGGCATCATCCACAGC
>JAKFUQ010000108.1 GCA_021732645.1 Rhizobacter sp.
GCACCCATCCACCGCATCCCGCGGCGTCCATCCCCCTTCCGGAGATCCCCCATGAGCAAGTCCCCCGTTCGCGTTGCCGTCACTGGCGCTGCAGGCCAGATCGGCTACGCCCTGCTGTTTCGCATCGCCTCTGGAGACATGCTCGGCAAGGACCAGCCGGTGATTCTGCAACTGCTGGAGATCCCCGACGAGAAGGCCCAGAACGCGCTGAAGGGCGTGATCATGGAACTCGACGATTGCGCCTTCCCGCTGCTGGCCGGCATCGAAGCGCACAGCGACCCGGTCGCCGCCTTCAAGAACACCGACTACGCGCTGCTGGTCGGCGCCCGCCCCCGCGGCCCGGGCATGGAACGCTCCGACCTGCTGGCCGCCAACGCACAGATCTTCACCGCCCAGGGCAAGGCGCTGAATGCCTCGGCCTCGCGCAACGTCAAGGTGCTGGTGGTCGGCAACCCGGCCAACACCAATGCCTACATCGCCATGAAGAGCGCGCCCGATCTGCCCGCCAAGAACTTCACCGCGATGCTGCGCCTGGACCACAACCGTGCCGCGAGCCAGATCGCTGCGAAGACCGGCAAGCCGGTGTCTAGCATCGAGAAGCTGGCCGTCTGGGGCAACCACTCGCCCACCATGTACGCCGACTACCGCTACGCCACCATAGGCGGTCAGTCGGTCAAGGCGCTGATCAACGACGACGTGTGGAACAAGGACACCTTCTTGCCCACCGTGGGCAAGCGGGGTGCGGCCATCATCGCCGCGCGCGGCGTGTCGTCGGCCGCTTCGGCTGCCAACGCCGCCATCGACCACATGCGCGACTGGGCGCTGGGCACCCAGGGCAAGTGGGTCACGATGGGGGTGGCGTCGAACGGCGAATACGGCATTCCGAAGGGCGTGATGTTCGGCTACCCGGTCACCACGTCGGGCGGCGAATACAAGATCGTCGACGGCCTGGAAATCGACGCCTTCAGCCAGGAGCGCATCAACATCACGCTGAAAGAACTGACCGACGAGCAGGACGGCGTCAAGCACCTGCTTTGATCCCCGCAGCCCCTCTGCTCTGCGGCCTGGGCCTGGCCGTCCTGCTCGTCGCGCCGACCGCTTTCGGTGCCGATGCGGCGGTGAAGCCCGTCCGCAAGGCAGCCACCGCCTCGGCAAAGGCAAAAGCTGCCGCTGCGGCGGAAGTGCCGCCGCAACCAGCGACCGCAGAGCAGATCAGTGCCTCCGAGCGCGTGTATTACGGCGAGTACGACTGCGACTTCAAACAGGTCGTGCACATCACTGCCAGTGCGCGCCACCCGGCGTACGTTGAACTGCGTTACGCGAAAAGCACCTACCTGATGAAGCCGGTGCTGTCGTCCACAGGCGCCATACGGCTCGAAGACGTGAGGGGCCAGACGCTGATGATCCAGATCGCCAGCAAGTCGATGCTGATGAATGTGAAAACCGGCACCCGCCTGGTGGACACCTGCGTCAGCCCCGGCCAGCGTGCCGCCATCGATGCGGCCCAGGCGGCAGCATCGGCGGCCGGGCCCGCAGGCAACGCCCTGCTGGCCGCGCCCCACCCCTGAATGGCCCGACCGTGGTGCATGGCCCTCGCCTAGCCACTGCATCACGGCACACCCCTTGCATCCCCATCGACCTTCCGAAGGAGCCACACCATGCTTGAAGCCTATCGCCTCCACATCGCTGAGCGCGCCGCCCTGGGCATCCCGCCGCTGCCGCTGTCTGCCGCACAGACCAGCCAGCTGATCGAACTGCTGAAGGCGCCGCCTGCCGGCGAAGAGAAGGCGCTGGTCGATCTGATCACCCACCGTGTACCGGCCGGCGTCGACGACGCGGCCCGCGTCAAAGCCAGCTACCTGGCGGCGGTGGCGCATGGCACCGAAAAGTGCGCGCTGATCAGCCCTGAAACGGCGACCCAGCTGCTCGGCACGATGCTGGGCGGCTACAACATCAGCCCGCTGATCGATCTGCTCGACAGCCCCGCGGTGGGCGCCGTCGCTGCCGAAGGCCTGAAGAAGACGCTGCTGATGTTCGACCAGTTCCACGACGTGAAGGACAAGGCCGACCACGGTAACGCCCACGCCAAAGCCGTGCTGCAAAGCTGGGCCGATGCCGAGTGGTTCACCTCGCGGCCCGAAGTGCCGAAGTCGATCACCGTGGCCATCTTCAAGGTGGCCGGCGAGATCAACACCGACGACCTGTCGCCCGCGCCCGACGCCTGGAGCCGCCCCGACATCCCGATGCACGCGCTGGCGATGCACAAGAACCCGCGCCCCGGCATCGTGCCGGAAGAAGACGGCAAGCGCGGTCCGGTCGGGTTCATCGAAGACCTGCGCGAGAAGTGTGAAAAAGCGGGCAACCTGATCGCCTACGTGGGCGACGTGGTCGGCACCGGATCGAGCCGCAAGTCAGCGACGAACTCGGTGCTGTGGTTCACCGGCGAAGACATCCCTTTTGTTCCCAACAAGCGGTTCGGCGGCGTGTGCCTGGGCGCCAAGATCGCGCCGATTTTCTACAACACGATGGAAGACTCGGGCGCGCTGCCGATCGAGCTCGACGTGAGCCAGATGAACATGGGCGACGTGGTCGAGTTGCGCCCTTACGAAGGCCAGGCGCTGAAGGACGGCCAGGTGATCGCCGAATTCAAGGTCAAGAGCGAGGTGCTGTTCGACGAGGTGCGCGCTGGTGGCCGCATCCCGCTGATCATCGGCCGCGGCCTGACGGCCAAGGCGCGTGAGGCGCTGGGCCTGCCGGTCAGCACGCTGTTCCGCCTGCCGCAGAACCCAGCCGACACCAGGAAGGGGTTCAGCCTGGGCCAGAAGATGGTCGGCAAGGCCTGCGGCCTGCCGGTTGTCAACGGCCAGCAGGGCGGCGTGCGCCCCGGCACCTACTGCGAGCCGCGCATGACCTCGGTCGGCAGCCAGGACACCACCGGCCCGATGACACGCGACGAGCTGAAAGACCTGGCCTGCCTGGGCTTCAGCGCCGACCTGGTGATGCAGTCGTTCTGCCACACCGCGGCCTACCCGAAGCCGGTCGACGTGAAGATGCACCACGAGCTGCCCGACTTCATCAGCCACCGCGGCGGCATCGCGCTGCGCCCGGGCGATGGCGTGATCCACAGCTGGTTGAATCGCCTGCTGCTGCCCGACACGGTGGGCACCGGTGGCGACAGCCACACCCGCTTCCCGATCGGCATCAGCTTCCCCGCAGGCTCCGGCCTGGTGGCTTTTGCCGCCGCCACCGGCGTGATGCCGCTGGACATGCCCGAGAGCGTGCTGGTGCGCTTCAAAGGCACCATGGCAGATGTGACAAAGCGCGGCGTCACGCTGCGCGACCTGGTCAACGCGATCCCGCTGTACGCGATCAAGGCCGGCCTGCTGACCGTCGAGAAAAAGGGCAAGAAAAACATCTTCAGCGGCCGCATCCTCGAGATCGAAGGACTGCCCGATCTGAAGGTGGAGCAGGCCTTCGAACTGAGCGACGCCTCGGCCGAGCGCAGCGCCGCCGGCTGCACCGTGCACCTGAACAAGGAGCCCATCATCGAGTACATCAACAGCAACATCACGTTGATGAAGTGGATGATTTCCGAGGGCTATGCCGACGCCCGCACCTTGGCCCGCCGCATCGCCGCACAGGAAGCGTGGCTGGCCGACCCGCAGCTGCTGAAGGGCGACGCCGATGCCGACTACGCCGCGGTGATCGACATCGACCTGGCCGACATCCACGAGCCCATCGTCGCCTGCCCGAACGACCCGGACGACGTGAAGACGCTGTCCGACGTGGCAGGTGCTGCGATTGACGAGGTGTTCATCGGCAGCTGCATGACCAACATCGGCCACTTCCGCGCGGCCAGCAAGCTGCTGGAGAACAAGCGCGACATCCCCGTCAAGCTGTGGGTCGCGCCGCCCACCAAGATGGACGCGAAGAAGCTCAGCGACGAAGGTCATTACGGCGTGCTGGGCAGCGCCGGCGCGCGCATGGAAATGCCGGGCTGCAGCCTGTGCATGGGCAACCAGGCGCAGGTGAAGGAAGGCGCAATAGTGTTCTCCACGAGCACCCGCAACTTCCCGAACCGCCTGGGCAAGAACAGCAACGTCTACCTCGGCTCCGCCGAGCTGGCCGCCATCTGCTCGAAGCTCGGCCGCATCCCGACCCGCGAGGAATACCTGAAAGACATGGGCGTGCTGACGGCCGCCAGCGACAAGGTCTACCAGTACCTGAACTTCGACAAGATCGAGGAGTTCACCGACGCGGCGGAGAAGGTGCCAGCGTCGGCTTGATCGACTGTTGATCAACGAAAAGGCCCGCTTGATGCGGGCCTTTTTTGCGACTGCGCGAGTCAGGCGACCTGATCCTGCAGCAACGCCAACAGCGCGCGCTCATCCAGCACCGCAATCCCCAGCTCATTCGCCTTGTCCAGCTTGCTGCCCGCCTCTGTTCCGGCGACGACATAGTTCGTCTTCTTCGACACCGAGCCCGTCACCTTGCCGCCGGCGGCTTCGATCATGTCCTTGGCCGCATCGCGGGTCAGCGTCGGTAGCGTGCCGGTCAGTACGAAGGTCTTGCCGGTGACGCCTGCGATGCCAGTCGCGTCGGGTGCGGCCACCGCGACGCCTTCGGTTTCTTCCCAGGTGATGCCGACGGCACGCAGCTGTTCGACGATCTCGCGGTGGTGTGGCTGGTCGAAGAAGCTGCGCACGCTGTGCGCGACCACCGGGCCGACGTCGTTGACTTCCAGCAGTTTTTCTTCGGTCGCCTCGATGATGCGATCGAGTTGTCCGAAATGCCGCGCCAGGTCTTTCGCCGTCGTCTCGCCGATGTGGCGGATGCCGAGTGCGTACAGAAAGCGGCCGAGCGTCGTGCGCTTGCTGGCTTCCAGCCCGGCCAGCAGGTTGGCGGCGCTTTTGTCGCCCATGCGGTCGAGCGCGCACAGCTTGGCCAGACCCAGGGTGTAGAGCTCGGGCAGCGTGCGGATCAGGCCGCCATCGACGAGCTGATCGACCAGCTTGTCGCCCAGCCCTTCGATGTCCATCGCGCGGCGGCCGGCGAAATGCAGGATCGCTTCCTTGCGCTGCGCGGGGCAGGTCAGCCCACCGGTGCAGCGCCAATCGACCTCGCCCTCCTCGCGGCCGATCGGGCTGCCACAGACGGGGCATGCACCGCGCAGGCGTTGGTACAGATCGAAAGGCTCGCCGCGTGAAGCGTCAACGGTAGCGGGGTCGTGCACCACGCCCACCACCTGCGGGATCACATCGCCCGCACGGCGCACGATCACCGTGTCGCCCACGCGCACATCCTTGCGCCGCACTTCGT
>JAKFUQ010000240.1 GCA_021732645.1 Rhizobacter sp.
CTTCGTCTGCTACGACGCCACTGCGCGCGGCTACGTCGGCCCGATCGGTGTGCAGGCCTCGGCAAGAGGCAGCGGCATCGGCGGTGCGTTGCTGCGCGCCGCGCTGGAAGAGATGCGCGCCATGGGCTATGGCTATGCGATCGCTGGTGCGGTCGGTGCGGCTGACTTCTTCCGGCAGGTGGCTGGTGCCACCGAGATCACCGATTCGACGCCGGGCCTGTACGCCGGCCGGGTGCGCGACTGGCGCTGACGCGCCAGCAGCAAGCCAGCGACAACACGCCCCTCAGCCCGGAGCGCTGGCCGCGCAGTCGGCTGAAAACGCGGCGGGCAACGGGTCAGGCAAGTGACCTGCCCCAGTCGCTGCGGCACGCAGCGCGCCCAGCAGCTTCGCGCCACCACGCCCGCTCGGCGCCCAGCCTTGTGCAACCTCCTCGGCCGCGATGGCCGCGCGGGTGCGCGGGCCGTCGTGCCCATCGGCGGTGACGTCGCAGTGGCCGCGTTGCATCAGCAGCGTTTGCAGCTCGGCGAATTCGGCACGCGACAAGGCCGGGTCGTCGGTGGGCCAGGCGGTGCGCGGCGCCGGGTCGCCACGCAGCCGGTCGGCCAGCAGACCAATGGCCAGCGCATAGGCGTCGGCACGGTTGTAGCGCCACGCGGCCTGGAAGTTGCGTGTGACCAGCCAGGCCGGGCCGTCGATGCCGGCGGGCATCAGCAGCGCGGTGGGGGTGTCGGCACGCCAGGGCGCCTCTGTGCCGGCCTCGGGTGACGGCAGCGCGCTGCCGTCGATGCGGCGCACGCCGGCCGCCGCCCACTGCGCCACGCCGCGGCACCGGCCGTCTGGTGCGGAAGACTCCAGGCAGCCATGGTCGCGTTCGAGCGCGTTCCACGGCGCTGCACTGTCGCGCGGCACGCGGACCTCGACACCCCACGGCAGTCCGGGCACCCAGCCCAAGCCGTTCAGGTAGCGCGCGGTGGTGGCCAGCGCATCGGGCACGCTGGCGGTGATGTCGATGTCACCGGAGCCATCGCCGTCGTCCATGTTCTTCAGGAAGGTGCCCGGCATGAACTGCGTCAGGCCGAAGGCGCCGGCCCACGAGCCGCGAAAGGTCTCGGGCTGCACCAGCCCTTCTTGCAGCAGGTACAGCGCCGCGAAAAAATGCGCCTTGCGCTCGCGACTGCCCAGGTTCAGGCAGGCCCGACTCAGCGTGGCATCGACCACCGAATGGCGGCCGGGCACACGGCCGTAGTCGGTCTCGACGCCGAACACGGCTACCACGGTGGCCGCGTCGACACCATGGCGATGCGCGATGCCAGCCAGGGTGGCGGCATGCTGCTGCAGCGCGTTGCGTCCGTCAGCCTCGCGCTGGGCATCGACCAGGCGCGCGAGGTAATCCCAGAGCGGCAGCTTGAACTCGGGCTGCGTCGCGCTGGACTGGTCGATCAGCGCACGCAGGTCTTCGACCGAGCGGGTGTAGCGGTCGAAGCTCTCGGCGCGCACCGGCGGCTGCGCTGGCAATTCCTGGCGCAGCACCTTCAGGCAGGCGGGCAGATCCGCTGCCGGTTGCGCCTGCGCGCCGAAGGCCACGGCGCCACTGGCGAACAGCGCACAGCACCAACGGCGCAGGCCACTTGCCGCGATTTCGGCAGCCGGTCGATAATTGTCAGGTTGCATTCGGTGACGGTACTGCAGCGGACCTGCCCCGCCG
The DNA here is from genome assembly GCA_021732645.1 of Rhizobacter sp. Lineage (GTDB taxonomy): Bacteria > Pseudomonadota > Gammaproteobacteria > Burkholderiales > Burkholderiaceae_C > PBB1. Next base: position 1,707 of record JAKFUQ010000240.1, read on the forward strand.
CCATCCCATTCCATGTCTTCCACACGTCTGATTCTGCTGTGCTCCTCGGCCGCCGCCTTGCTGATCGGCTGCGCGGCGCCCGCCGTCAAAGCCCCCGACCCCAGCATCTCCAGCGAACCCAAGGTCCAGGCACCGGCAGCGCCTGCGGGCCTGCCGCCGCCCGCCACGCCGCAACAGGCCCAGAAGCTGGCGATCATGGCAGCCGACCTGCTCGAAGCCGGCCATGAGGAACAGGCCCAGGCCGAGTTGCAGCGGGTGTTGGCCGGCGACCCGAACAACAAGCTTGCTCAGAGCCTGTTGCGCCAGATCACCGCCGACCCGATCGCGCTGCTCGGCCGCGAGTCCTTCCCCTATACCGTGCGGACCACCGACACGCTGTCACGCATTGCGGGGCGCTTCCTTGGCGACATCTACGCGTTCTACATCCTGGCCCGCTACAACGACATCAAGATCCCTCGCCAGGTGGCCGGTGGGCAGGTGATCCGCATCCCGGGCAAGGCGCCGCCGCCCGGCACGCTGGAGGCAGAAGCGCGCCGCGCCGACAAGGTGGCCACTGGCGCACCGACCTCGCCGGTGGCAGCGCCGCCACCACCCGCCGAACCCAGCACCGGCGACAAGGTGCTGGCCAGTGCCGAGGCCTCTGAAAAACGCGGCGACCTGGAGCGTGCCTACAGCGACTACCGCGTGGCCGCCGGCGGCGAACTGAGCAACGAGGCCCAGGCCAAGGCCGAAACCCTGCGCCGCCGACTGGTACAGCGCCACACCGTGAACGCGCGCAGTGCCTTCGCCAAGCAGGACCTCGACGGCGCGATCCGCCATTGGGACCGCGTGATGAATCTCGACCCCGGCAACGACACCGCCCGGCTGGAACAGCAGAAGGCCTTGGCGCTGAAGGAAAAGATCAAGTCGCTGAAGTGAGCGGCCAGGGTTTGCCGGTCCTCGGCTAACGGCCCTTCGCCTCGGGCGGTTTCGAGCCGACACCGCCACGCAGCTGCTTCAATCGCCCGGCGACGCGCGCATCGCTGGCATCGAGGCGCAGGCTTTTGTCCAGCCAGGTGATCGCGGCTGCGGTGTCGCGCGCTGCCAGCGCATCGTCGGCCTTGCGCTCGTACAGGTCGGCCAGCATGTTGCGCGCCGCGCGGTCGTTGCGGTCGGCGGCGGTGCGCCGCTCCAGCAGGCTGATCGCGCTGTCGATTTCGCCCTGGCGAGCCAGGATCGCCGCATGTTCGAGTTCGTTGCGATCGACCCCTGCAGGCGCCACCGCCTTGTCGTTCGGGCTCGTCGCCTCGGCACTGCGACGCATCAGCGTCAGGCGCGACAGCCGCCCGAGCTGCTGGCGCTTCACCCGCTCGCGCTCGATGCTGCGCAAGGCGTCTGCGGCCGAGGTCGAATCCGGCTTCAGCGCCAGCACGGCCAAGTAGCCCTGGGTCGCCGCGTCGAGGTCGCCGCGACGCTGTGCCTGCACCGCACGCGGCAGGCGCTCGGCCACAGCCGCGTCGATCTGGCGGCGGGTGTCGGCCAGGGCCTCACGGTACTCGCGCGACTCGGGGCGCAGCACGGCGAGCACTTCCCAGGCGATGGCCGCATCGGCCAGGCGACCCTGGCGCTGGGCGTTGGTGGCGCGGTCCCGGTACTGCTGCTCAAAGGTGGAGAGCGCTGCCTTCGATCCGCCGGAAGCAAGACCCGTGGCGGTGCCAGGACTTGACGGCGGGGCCGCACAACCGGCCAGCAGACCGGCACACACGGTCGCGGCCAGCAGCCTCATGGCGCCGGCGCCCCGCGACTGATCTGCAACTTGGCCTTGAAGGCCTCGAGGTCGATGTCGCCGAAAGTCATCGTGCGACGCAGCATCAGCGGCATCGCGAAGAAAGCGTTGCCACCCGGCGTCACCGTCACCGCCAGCTGGTACTGCTGGCGCGTCAGCGCGTCCAGCACCGCCTCATTGGCATCACCAAAGGGATAGGCATACTGCCGCACCGGCCCCAACTGACGACGCTCGAGCAATTCGCGCGGCGCGCGCGCTTCGGCCTCGAGGCTCTGCCGGTACTGCTCGTCGGTCTCGCCGGGCAGGCGTTCGATCAGGTTGCGGTGGGTCTTCGAATGCGCCTGGATGTCGACCAGACCCGAGGCTTTCAGTTCGGTGAGCTGGGCCCAGCTCAGGCCGTCGGCTGCGCCGATGAAATCGGAATAGACAAACAGCGTCGCCGGGAAACCATGCTTGCGCAGGTGTGGCAGCGCATGGCGGTGCACCGACTCATAGCCATCGTCCATCGTGATCACGACCGCGCGCTGGGGCAGCGCCTCGCGCCCTTGCAGAAAACCCAGCAGCTGTGAAAGACGGATCACGCGGTAGTCGTTGCGTGCCAGCCAGTCGAGCTGGGCGGCAAAGTTGCCCGGCGACACCGACATCTTGTTGCTCGCGCCGCCGAAACGGTGGTAGCACAGGATAGGCACCGTCTGGTAGCGATCGTCCTGCACACCGATCGGGTTCAGCGGCTTCAGCGGCACCACCAGCGGCTGGTCGGGCACCACGCTGCCCAGGCGGTTGAAGTCGCCGATGACCCAGTCGCGTTCTTCGTCGCCGAGGAACTGCCCGGCGATCGACCGCAGCGTGTCGGCGCGCCCCGGTCGGTAGATCAGCAGGCGATCGCTGCGGCCGATCACGACACCGGAGGCCCTGTCCGATCCCGCAGGCGCATCGGTCGGCCGGTACGGCGAACTGGAGCAACCGGCCAGCACACTGGCCCCCACGGCGACGATGAGCCGCAACAAATCCCTAGGACGCATCGGCCGTGCCGCTTTCTCGTGCTGCGCCCCTGTCGGCGGTGGACGATGAGGGCCCGACGGTGGGCGGCGGGGTCGGCGGTGACACCGAAGCGCCGTCGAGCCCCTGCGCCTGCCGGTCGGCCAGGGCCTGCGCCATCTGGTCGAAGCCCATGTACAGCAGCCCGAATTCATCCTTGCGCTGCTCGGCGATGCGGTGATCGAAACGGCCCTTGGCGATTTCCTGCATCGACTCGCCCAGCAGCTTGATCGGCTGGGCAAACCAGTTGACGACGAAGTACATCGCCACCGCCACCGCCAGCACCGTCACCACCACCAGCGCCACCATCAGGGCGATCGACAGCCGCGCCACGCCCAGCAGCGGCCGCTCCGGCACGCCGAGTGCGACGCTGCCGACGCGCTTGTCCTGGAAGGTGATCGGCGCCTCGAAGCCCAGCACCGGCTCGCCATCGGCCATGAACCGCGTGACCGCCACGCCGCCCTTGCGCTCGCCGAGCGATTCGCTGGCCGGCGCTCGATAAGCCTGGCCCAGGTTGTTGCCGCTGGTGGCACGCACCACGCCCTCGCGGTCGATCACCGTCACACCCTGGAAATCCTTGGCCTTCATGATTTCCTGGATCGCCACCTCGACCGACACCCAGTCCTCGGACAGCGCCGAGACCGCGTTCTGCGCCGCGATGAAGCGCGCGAGCGAGGCGCCGTAATCGGTGGCCTGATTGATCATCGCGGCGTACTGCCGCTGGTTGATCACGGTCGCGGTCAGCGCCATCACCACGGCCACGATCAGGGCCATCGT
>JAKFUQ010000202.1 GCA_021732645.1 Rhizobacter sp.
AACGACCTCGGCATGGCGGTGGCCAATTCGCTGGCCGGCGTGAAAATCGGCGGCGCACGGCAGATCGAATGCACGATCAACGGCCTGGGCGAGCGCGCGGGCAACTGCGCGTTGGAAGAGGTCGTGATGGCGGTGCGCACCCGCAAAGACCATTTCGGACTCGAGTTGGGCATCGACACCTCGCAGATCGTGGCGGCCTCCCGACTCGTCTCGCAGACCACGGGCTTCGTGGTGCAACCCAACAAGGCGGTGGTCGGCGCCAATGCGTTCGCGCATGCCTCTGGCATCCACCAGGACGGCGTGTTGAAGGCACGCGACACCTACGAAATCATGCGTGCCGAAGACGTGGGCTGGGCTGCCAACAAGATCGTACTGGGCAAGCTGTCCGGGCGCAACGCGTTCAAGCAGCGCTTGCATGACCTGGGCATCGAGTTGGCGTCGGAAACCGAGGTCAATGCGGCGTTCGCCAAGTTCAAGGAATTGGCTGACCGCAAGAGCGAGATTTTCGACGAAGACATCACTGCACTCGTGATGGACGAATCGGTCACCGCCGAACAGGAGCACTACCGCCTGCTGTCGCTGTCACAGCGTTCGGAAACCGGCGAGCGGCCGCACGCCCGTATCGCGTTTGCCGCCGGCACGACCGAGCTGCATGCCGAAAGCGAAGGCAATGGGCCGGTCGACGCCAGCATGAAGGCGATCGAATCCAAACTGGGAACCGGCGCTGAATTGCTGCTTTATTCGGTCAATGCCATCACCTCGGGCAGCACAGAATCTCAGGGCGAAGTGACGGTGCGCTTGCAGTTGGCTGGCCGTGTGGTCAATGGCGTGGGTGCAGACCCCGACATCGTTGTCGCTTCAGCGAAAGCGTACTTGTCCGCCTTGAACAAGCTGCACTGCACGATGGAGCGGGTGGCGGCCCAGGGGTGATCTCAGGGCAGGCGAGGCGCAATTGCACATGACACTTTAGGAAAACGACGTAACTTTCTGATATTGCGTGTTTTTTAGGGCTGGCCTACACTTTGTTCACCGAGAGAATCGAGGTGCTTGTGGCAAGAATGACCCATTGGTTGCTCGCCGTGTTGGTTACTGCCGTGGCGTTCACCGCTGTCCCGCCGGTGCAGGCACGAGACGGCGCGACCCCGGCCAAATCAGTCCGAACGACCGCCAAGAAAAGTCAAGTTGCAGTGCGGGGGGTCAAGCGCAGCGTGAAGCGGGCGCATCGGGTGACGGTGCGCCTGGAAACCCCCCGACCCGGTGCCGCGGTGCGTCGCGGGGTCGCCAGGGGTGGGGTCAAGAAGCCTTCGGTGGGGCAACTCGCAGGTCTTCGGTCGACCCCTGACCGGCTGGAACTCAAATCCAGCGTGGCCTTGGTGGTGGATCAGGACACCAATGAGGTCCTCTTCAGCAAGAACTCTCTCGCGGTCTTGCCGATTGCATCGCTCACCAAACTGATGACTGCGGTGGTCGTCACCGATGCCGGCTTGCCGCTGGACGAAGTGCTCGCCGTTTCGCAGGAAGATGTCGACACCGAAAAGGGCAGCCGCTCGCGACTGACGGTGGGCACGCAACTCACGCGTGAGGAAATGCTGCACCTGGCATTGATGTCGTCAGAAAACCGGGCTGCGCATGCACTCGGGCGTCACTATCCCGGCGGCATGTCGGCGTTCGTGGCCGCGATGAACGCGAAGGCGCTGTCGCTGGGCATGATCGACACCCGCTATGTCGAGCCGACCGGCCTGTCGAGTCAAAACCGATCCAGCGCCCACGATCTAGCGACGCTGGTCAAGCTGGCCCACACCCACCCCTTGATCCGTGAGTTGTCGACCTCGCACGAGTACCACGTGGATGTCGGTCATCGGCAACTGCAGTTCCACAACACGAACCGCCTGGTCAGTAATCCGACCTGGGAGATCGGGCTGCAAAAGACGGGCTATATCTCCGAGGCCGGCCGCTGTTTGGTGATGCAAGCCAGCATGGCTGGCCGCAAGCTGATCATGGTGTTTCTCGATTCCAGTGGGCGCTACACCCGGCTTGCAGACGCGGAGCGGGTGCGCAAGTGGATCCACACGATGGCACCGAAGGCTGCGTCCTGACCCCTCTCTTCAGGGTCGCTCCGCCAGTCTTTGCGCTCAGAACCGTCGTGGCCGCTGTCCGGCGATGAATCGTCTCTTGAACAGGTTCGGAACGAACACAGGCCACCGAGAAACGGGCTGAGCCACATGAGCCAGTGCCGACGCCAGACGTGATTTCACGAGTTCCATCGTCTCGGCGCGAACGGCATTGGGATGCGTCTGACTCAGTGCCATTGTCGGGTTGGTGTTGATTTCGTAAGCCTGGGGCCGCCCGGCGACGATGCCGAAATCGAGGCGACCGAACTGCAGCCCGGCGAATTCGAACACCTGCATCACGTAGTCGTGGTGCGGGTAGGCATCCATCTCGGCGCGTTCGGTGTCGTACTGTGCTTGCGAGGCGACGCCTTTCGCACCTTTCTTGGCCATCCAGCTGACATCGTTCACCGTGTTCGCACGAACGATGTGCCCACCGATGCGAAACGCTGCGTGCTTTTGGAAGCTGCCGGTGTCGGGCTGGGGTTCGGCGGCGTATTCGATGAACATCAGGTCACGCACGGGGTGCCCCTGTTTCATGGCCTGCCCAAGTGCCGCTTCAGCGGCAGCGCGGTCGTGCAGCAGATCGCTCAGCGTTCCGCGGTGCGCCGCCACGGTACGCAGGAACACCGGGTAGCGCTGGGGCCATTCGCCCGCTGCAGGCAGGCAGCAGGTGAACCCGTTGAGCCCCTCAGCATGCAGCGCCTTCAACAGGCTGTCGCACGGACGAAAGTGGCGCGGGTTGTTCAACACTGGCAACCCCACCGCCTGCAAGTGGTCATGCAACCGCCCCGCAGCTTCGTTTTCCACCGGAGACAGGCGATCGAAATCGGTCAGCACATACGTTCCGCGGGGCAGCCACTTGCAGCCCCACAGCTTTTCGTAACTCAGCGTGCTGGCCGAAACACCATGGGCTAGCAGCTGCTGCGCCATGTCGCCAAAGGTGTAAGCGTGGTCCTGACTGGTGACGTAAATCAGCCGCCTGGTGCTGGTGTTGACCATAGGGGAGATTTGGTGATACGGTTCTGATGCTCGTGCCGTACCGAGCGCAATCATCCTAATGCACCGAAGGAACCACCATGACGACGCCACCTCTCGACCCGAAGAAGCTGCTCGGTTTCAAATTGATTTCGCACTCCCCCCTGGCGCCCGCTGCGGCCATCGCCATCAAGCGGGGCGACAAGGGTCCGGTCATCCAACTGGGTATCAAGGCCGGTATGAAGGCCGGTGGCAAAGCGATGGTCGTGATGCAACAACGCTGATGCGGCCGGTACGTTGAATGCGAAAGCGCGATGCACTGCCTGATGCGGCGTCATTCGCTTTCGCGCCCTGCGCTGCACGAGGGGACGCCCTTAACAGCGCGATGCATGCCGAGCTTGCGACGAGCTTGGCGCACGTGGCCGAAGCCTGCTCAGGCGTGGCGCCCGAGATCACCCAACAACTGATACGCCCCCGCGAGTTGCTTGCAGCGGGTCGGGGCATGCCGCCTCGGGCGTTTGGGCTTTATTTTCAGCTCGCCGCTTCATTGTTGGAAGGCAACGAGGCGGCGGCGCGATGGGCCGCCACACAGCTTCAAGCCATTCCCCCGCGAGCTTCGGGCCTGCTCATGCAAGGTTGGGGCAGTGTGGAATCGGCAGACATCGAATGCGTGCTCGGGCTGCGCATGGGCGTCGAGGTCAGGAAGTTTGCGCCCGTTTCCGAAGCCACGGCACGGCGCTTCGCGGCGCTGGTGACCGAAGGCTTGGCCCTGCTGCAGGCGGCCGCACCTGAGTTACACGGTGAGATCACCGGTTTGTTGTCGGAAATGCTCTTCGCCCAGGCGCCTGCTGGTGCTGCGATGGAGTTCGACGGCGCCTCGCACTACCAGTTCTGGGGGCTGCTGCTGCTGAACCCATCGCACCACCACACCCCGCTCGGCATTGCCGAGGTGCTGGCGCACGAAGCCGGTCACAGCCTGCTGTTTGGGCTGACGGTCGACGAGCCGCTGGTGTGCAACGACGACGACGAACTCTTTGTCTCGCCGCTGCGACCCGACCCTCGCCCGATGGATGGCATCTATCACGCCACCTTCGTGTCGGCGCGCATGGCCTGGGCGATGGAGGCGCTGGCGGACAGCGGCCTGTTGACGCCTGCCGAGCAGCAACATGCGCGCATCGAAGCCGCCAAGGACCGCGAGAATTTTTTGAAAGGCTGGCAAACCGTCCGGCAGCACGGCCGCTTGTCGGCGACCGGTCGCCAAATCATGGACAGCGCGCACCGCTGGGTTCACTTCGGTTGACCCGCTGGCCGAGGGTGATCCCGTAGGCCGTCAGTTTGACCTCCGCCGCCTGTCCGTCGGTGTCAGCCTGGGAAGTCGGGTTCGACCAACGTCGCCAGCTGGGCCAGCGATTCCTGCCAGCCCAGGTAGCACATCTCGAGCGGAATGACCTCGGGGATCCCGTCTTGCACGATGCTGATGTCGCACCCGCAGAGCACCGGGCTCAAACTCACCGACACCTGCATCTCGCCGGGCAGATTCGGGTCGTCGAACCGGTCGGTGTAGCGGATCAGCTCGTCCGCAACGAGTTCCAGATATTCCCCGCCGAAGGCGTGGGCATGGCCCGAAGAGAAGTTGCGAAACGACATCCGGAAGGTGCCACCGACCCGGGCGTCCAACTGATGCACCTCGCAGATGAACCCATAGGGTGGCAACCATTTGCTCAGTGCATTGGGCTCCAGGAAAGCGCGATAGACCTTCGCGGGCGAAGCTCGAAGCACGCGGTGAAGCCGGACGCTGCGGGTGGACATGGCGGTTTCTCCTCGGTCAATGTGGTGATCGAAAAATGGAACGACAGCAGGGTGTCACACCTTGCGACGCGAAACAAGCAACGGGGCTGTTACCGTCACGGGCTGACGAACACATGCCGCACGCGCTGCGGGTCTGGTCACCGATGAAGCAGCGAGTTGCGATGTCCCGCGGGCAGCCCAATCGTCATGGGCGACACCGCTGGCGGCGGTCGGGCGTGGGGCAGTACCTGGTGTGCGCTGGCTCGGCGTGTTTCCTCGTGGTGTCGGCGTGGGCGGGCGACGGGCTCCCGCCGACAGGGGCCGCGTCGCCTCCATCGGCCGCGGCAGCATCCGCCGCGCCGACCCGGCGCGCGGTCACGGTGGCCGCCCCTCGCATCTCGGGTC